>NZ_JBNNVQ010000021.1:0-70538 GCF_050280625.1 Pseudomonas sp. NPDC089569 | reverse complement strand
CGACTGGGCGCTGTACATCACCATTGGTTTCCTGGTGTTGACGGCCATCGTCTGGTTCGGCTTCGAAGCCCGGCGCTTCCAGGGGCCGCCGGTGGATGCGCACGTAGGTCAGGTCGTACCCGCTGAACCGCAGCCAGCGGGTCACCAGGTCGAACGCGACCATGCAGCGGCCGTGGCCCAGGTGGCAGTAGTCGTACACGGTCATGCCGCACACGTACATGCGCACCTTGTTGCCATCGAGCGGCTTGAAGACTTCTTTGCTCTTGGTGAGCGTGTTGTAGATCGTAAGCACGTTATGTCCTTGACGCGAAATCACTGGCCCCACGAATCACGCAGGGTCACGGTACGGTTGAATACCGGGGCGCCCGGTTTCGAGTCCTTGATATCCGCGCAGAAGTAGCCTTCGCGCTCGAACTGGAAACGGTCTTCCGGCTGTGCATTGCCCAGCGAGGGTTCGGCACGACAACCGGTCAGTACCTGCAGCGAATCAGGATTGATGTTGTCCAGGAAGGTGGCGCCGTCTTCGGCCTTCTCCGGGTTCGCCGAACGGAACAGGCGGTCGTACAGACGCACCTCGCACTCGACGCTGGCGGCGGCCGGGACCCAGTGGATCACGCCCTTGACCTTGCGGCCCTCAGGGTTCTTGCCCAGGGTATCCGGATCGTAGGAGCAACGCAGTTCGACGATATTGCCGTCGGCATCCTTGATCGCCTCATCGGCACGGATCACGTAGCTGCCGCGCAGACGCACTTCGCCGGCCGGCTCCAGGCGCTTGTAGCCTTTTGGCGGCTCTTCCATGAAGTCGTCACGGTCGATGTAGATCTCGCGGGCGAACGGCAATACGCGTACACCCATGTCTTCTTTCGGGTGGCAAGGCAGCTCGAGATTCTCGACCTGGCCTTCCGGGTAGTTGGTGATCACGACTTTCAACGGGCGCAACACGCACATGGCGCGCGGTGCGCTCTGGTCGAGGTCGTCGCGGATGCTGAATTCGAGCATGCCGAAGTCGACCACGCCGTCGGAACGGTTGGTGCCGATCATTTCGCAGAAATTGCGGATCGATTTCGGTGTGTAGCCACGACGACGGAAACCCGACAGCGTGGACATGCGCGGGTCGTCCCAGCCGTTGACGTGACCTTCATCCACCAGTTGCTTGAGCTTGCGCTTGCTGGTGATGGTGTAGTTCAGGTTCAGGCGGCTGAACTCGTACTGACGCGGATGCGCCGGCACCGACAGGTTGTCGAGGAACCAGTCATACAGCGGACGGTGACCTTCGAACTCCAGGGTGCAGATCGAGTGGGTGATGCCTTCGATGGCGTCCGACTGGCCGTGGGTGAAGTCGTAGTTGGGGTAGATGCACCACTTGTCACCGGTCTGGTGGTGGTGGGCATGACGAATGCGATACAGGATCGGGTCGCGCAGGTTCATGTTCGGCGACGCCATGTCGATCTTGGCACGCAGCACGCGGGCGCCGTCCGGGAACTCACCGGCGCGCATGCGGGCGAACCAGTCCAGGTTCTCTTCCACCGAACGGTCGCGGAACGGGCTGTTCTGGCCCGGCTCGGTCAGGCTGCCCCGGTATTGCTTGGCTTGCTCGGGGGTCAGGTCGTCGACGTAAGCCTTGCCGGCCTTGATCAGCTCGACGGCCCAGTCGTGCAACTGGTCGAAGTATTGCGACGCATAACGCACTTCGCCAGCCCATTCGAAGCCCAGCCACTTGACGTCGCTCTCGATCGCGTCGATGTATTCCTGGTCTTCCTTGGCCGGGTTGGTGTCGTCGAAACGCAGGTGCGTGACGCCGCCGAACTCCTGGGCCAGGCCGAAGTTCACACAGATCGACTTGGCGTGGCCGATGTGCAGGTAGCCGTTGGGCTCAGGCGGGAAACGGGTGACGATCTGGGTGTGCTTGCCCGAGTCCAGGTCTGCCTGGATGATCGGCCGCAGGAAGTTGACCGGCACGGCGGGGCCGGTCTTGGCATTCGAGGTAGGGTCGACAGTGGGCTTGCTCATAGGATCCTTGGCATACAGGTGCATGGCCGTAATACACAGCCGGACAAAACAAAGCCGCTATCATAGCCGATGCCGCCGAGCCGCCGACAGTGCAGGCCCGAAAACCGTTGCATTTAATCGGCTGCAAATGAAAAACAGCCTCGAAATTCGTCTGTGTCGCGCTAAACTGCGCACCTTGGCCGAAACAGGCTGAACCGGTTGTCGGATCAAATGTCCGAAACCCACGAATTCCCCGACAGAGTAGTAATCATGACCCAAGTCAAACTGACCACCAACCATGGCGACATCGTCCTGGAACTGAACGCCGAGAAGGCTCCGATCACCGTGGCCAACTTCGTCGAGTACGTCAAAGCCGGTCACTACACCAACACCGTTTTCCACCGTGTCATCGGTAACTTCATGATCCAGGGCGGCGGTTTCGAGCCAGGCATGAAGGAAAAGAAAGACAAGCGTCCAAGCATCCAGAACGAAGCCGACAACGGTCTTTCCAACGACAAGTACACCATCGCCATGGCCCGCACCATGGAGCCGCATTCGGCTTCCGCGCAGTTCTTCATCAACGTGGCCGACAACAGCTTCCTGAACCACAGCGGCAAGAACGTCCAGGGCTGGGGCTACGCGGTATTCGGCAAAGTGACCGCCGGCACCGACGTTGTTGACAGCATCAAGAAGGTTGCCACCGGTTCCAAGGCGGGTCACCAGGACGTTCCAAGCGACGACGTGATCATCGAGAAAGCCGAGATCATTGAGTGATACTGCTGATTTCAGACTTGCATCTGGAAGAGGAGCGCCCGGACATCACCCGGGCGTTTCTGGATTTACTCGCCGGGCGCGCCCGCTCGGCGAGTGCCTTGTACATTCTGGGCGACTTTTTCGAGGTGTGGATTGGCGACGACGCCATGACCCCCTTCCAGCGTTCCATCTGCCAGGCCCTGCGCGATTTGAGCGACAGCGGCACGGCCATTTTCCTGATGCACGGCAATCGCGACTTCCTGCTCGGCAAGGCCTTCTGCAAAGCGGCCGGCTGCACCTTGCTCAAGGATCCCAGTGTCGTGCAGTTCAATGGCGAACCGGTGCTGCTGATGCACGGCGACAGCCTCTGCACCCGCGACGAAGCCTATATGAAGCTGCGTCGCTACCTGCGCAATCCCGTGAGCCTGTTCATCCTGCGTAACCTGCCCTTGGGCACACGGCATAAACTGGCGCGCAAGCTGCGCAGTGAAAGCCGCGCGCAAACACGGATGAAGGCCAATGACATAGTCGATGTCACGCCCGAAGAGATTCCGCGGATCATGCAGCAATACGGCGTGAAAACCCTGATCCACGGCCATACCCATCGACCGGCCATCCACAAGTTGCAGATCGGCGAACAGGCCGCCCGGCGCATGGTGCTGGGGGATTGGGACAAGCAGGGATGGGCGTTGCAGGTGGATGAACAGGGCTATGCACTGGCGCCTTTCGACTTCACGCCACCACCTCAATTGGCGGCGCCCCTCCATTAACCGCCACCGCGCTGCCAGGTTCGCGGGCAAGCCTCGCTCCTACAGATGATCGTTCCCACGCTCCGCGTGGGAATGCAGCCAGGGACGCTCCGCGTCCCGGTATTGAAAGCCGAACGCAGAGCGTCCGTTGAGGCGTTCCCACGCAGAGCGTGGGAACGATCGATCGTGGGAGCGCAGTGGTGTTTAGTGGCCGGCCGAGGCCGCCGGCCCCGCCTTCGCGGTAAACGGCGGCTTGGCCAGCCATACGATCAGGATCAGCCCCATGAACATCCAGCCCAGCAAGGTGAAATAATCCACGGTGGACATGATGTAGGCCTGGCTGACCACCATTTGTTCCAGCTGTGTGTAAGCCTTGGCCCCTGCCCCACCCAAATGGGCCATCGCTTCACGGGTTGCCGGGTCATAGCTGGTGATGCTTTCGGTCAGATAGGCGTGGTGCTGGTCGGCGCGACGAATCCAGATCCAGGTGGTCAACGATGCCGCGAAGCTGCCGCCCAGGGTCCGCAGGAAGGTGGCCAGGCCCGAGCCGTCAGCGATCTGGTGGGGTGGCAGGTCCGACAGCAGGATGGTCAGGGTCGGCATGAAGAACAGCGCCACGCCGATGCCCATGAACAGTTGCACCAGGGCGATATGCTGGAAGTCCACCTCATTGGTGAACCCGGCACGCATGAAACAGCTCAGGCCAATGGCCAGGAACGCACCGCCCGCCAGCACCCGCATGTCGAATCGCGGGGCATACTTACCGACGAAAGGTGACAACAGCACCGGCAGGATGCCCAGCGGTGCCACGGCGAACCCGGCCCAGGTCGCGGTGTAGCCCAGCCGTGTCTGCAACCACTGCGGCAGAATCAGGTTGATGCCGAAGAACCCGGCGTACCCCAGAATCAACACGATGGTGCCGTAGCGGAAGTTGCGATGGGCGAACAGCCGCAGGTTCACCACCGGGTGCTCGTCGGTCATTTCCCAAATCACGAAAAACGCCAGGGCGACCACGGAAATGACCGTGCCGATGATGATGAAGCTCGACTCGAACCAGTCCGCATCGTTGCCCTTGTCGAGAACGATCTGCAACGCCCCCACACCGATGATCAAGGCGATCAGGCCGACATAGTCCATCGGCTGGCGACTGGTGACCACCGGGCGCTTTTTCATCTGCTGCACGACGACCCACGCCGCAAACAGGCCGATCGGCACGTTGATGAAGAAAATCCATGGCCAGCTGTAACTGTCGGTGATCCAGCCCCCGAGGATCGGCCCGGCAATCGGTGCCACCACGGTCACCATCGCCAGCAGCGCGAGCGCCATCCCCCGTTTTGCCGGGGGATAGACGGCGATCAGCAGCGTTTGCGTCATGGGGTACAGCGGTCCTGCCACCACCCCTTGCAGCACCCGAAAGCCCACCAACTCCGGCATGGAGGTCGAAACCCCGCACAGGAACGACGCCAGCACGAACAGCAGCGTCGCCCAGACGAACAGTTTCACTTCGCCGAAGCGCCGGCTGAGCCAACCGGTCAGCGGCAGGGCGATGGCGTTGCTCACCGCAAACGAGGTGATCACCCAGGTACCCTGCTCGGAACTCACGCCGAGGTTGCCGGAAATGGTCGGCAAGGCCACGTTGGCGATGGTGGTGTCGAGTACTTGCATGAAGGTCGCCAGTGACAGACCAATGGTACTGAGCACCAGGCTGGGCGGCGTGAAAGACGCGTTATTGCTCATCGCGAATCCTTTGAAACCTGATTGGCGCCGATAACCCTGTAGGAGCGAGCACGCTCGCGATGGAGGACCAGACACCGCTGGGTGTCAGGCTGCCCGCGTTATCGTTGGCGTCCATCGCGAGCGTGCTCGCTCCTACAAGGTCGGTGTGATCAGCGTTGCGCGGTCTTGCTGACCGCGGCGCTGTTGTCGTGAATCAGCTGAGTGATCATGGCGTCGGCCTCGGCCAACTGGCGGTCATACACGCTGGTGCTGAACGAAGCCTTTTGCGGCGGCTGTTGCGCCAGCACCGGGCCGCTCTGGTCGCGCAGGTTCACATCGACCATGGTCGACAGGCCGATGCGCAATGGATGTTTGGCCAGTTCCTCGGCGCTGACATGGATCCGTACCGGCACCCGCTGCACGATCTTGATCCAGTTACCGGTGGCGTTCTGCGCCGGCAGCAAGGCAAACGCGCTACCGGTCCCGGCGCCGAGGCTGTCGACGGTCCCGCTGAATTTCACGTTGCTGCCATACAGATCGGTCTCGATTTCCACCGGTTGACCGATGCGCATGTCACGCAACTGGGTTTCCTTGAAGTTGGCGTCGATCCACAGCTGATCCAGCGGAATCACCGCCATCAGCGCTGTGCCCGGTTGCACCCGCTGGCCCAGCTGCACGGTACGCTTGGCCACATAACCGGTGACCGGCGCGATCAAGGTGCTGCGGGCATTGTTCAGGTAGGCCTGGCGCACCTGCGCCGCGGCGTCCATCACGTCCGGGTGTGACGAGACCACGGTGTCGTCCACCAGCGCACTGGTGGTCTTGAGTTGCTGGCGGGCATTGGCCAGGGCATTTTGCGCCGAGGTCAGGTCGTCGCGGGCGTGGGACAGTTCCTCCTGGGAAATCGCCCCGCCGGCGGCCAGGTTCTTGCGGCGGTTGAAGTTGTCTTGGGCTTTCTGCACCTCGGCCTGTTGCGCGTTGACCTGGGCCTTCATGCCATCGACATTGCTGTACAAGCCGCGCACACGGCGCACGGTACGGGCCAGGTTGGCCTGGGCACTTTGCAGACCGATTTCGGCGTCGTTGGGGTCGAAGTTCACCAGCACCTGACCTTCGTGGACCAGATCGCCATCATCGGCGCCAATGCTCACGACCGTACCGGTGGTCAGCGGCGTGATTTCCACCACGTTGCCGTTGACGTAGGCGTCGTCGGTGCTTTCACTGAAGCGACCGTAGAACTGGTGATAGCCCCAGACACCGGCACCGCTCAGCGCGACGGCGGCGGCGAGGATCAGCAACATGAACTTGCGCTTGCCAGAGTTGGGATTGCCCTGGGTGTTTTCTGCAGTTGGGGTTGTTTCGGCAGTGGCCATGACAAATACCTTGAATTAGTGGGTCAGCGTGGCTGGCGCGGCTTTGCTTGAAGAGACACCGGCCGAGGCGATGGCCTCAGGCTGGTATCCGCCGCCCAGCGCCTGCATCAGTTGGATCGAAAGGTCGATCTGCTCGGCATTCAGGTTGGCCAGCTGACGCTGGGCCTGGAGCAACTGCTGCTCGATGCTGAGCACGTCCAGGTAGTTACCGATGCCGGAACCGTACCGCTGGACCACAGTGTTGTAGGAGTCCTGGGCAATGTCGGTGGCGTGCTGCTGGGCAGCGATCTGCCGACCGATATCGCGTAGCTGGTTGATGCTGTCGCTGACATCGCCCAGCGCCTTGACCAGGTTTTTGTTGTACTGCGCCACCGCCAGGTCGTAGTCGGCGTCGCGCGAATCAAGATCGGCACGCAGGCGGCCACCGTCGAAAATCGGCACGGAAATGGTCGGGGCAATGTTGAAGAAGCGACTGGCCGAACCAAACATCGCATCGCCCAATAGAGATTCGGCACCGGCCGCGGCACTGAGGTTCAAGTTGGGATAGAACCGGGTCTTGCCGGCGTCGATGTTCTTGCTCGCAGCTTCGACCCTCCAGCGTGCGGCCACAAGGTCCGGACGACGACCGAGCAGCTCGGCCGGCAGCACCGACGGCAACGCCACCGCACTGGGTTGCAGGATGTTCGGCCGGGCGATTTCATTGCCGCGATCCGGGCCTTTGCCAAGCAGCACGGCCAGCGCGATTTTGGCGCTTTGCAGGCGTTTTTCGGCGTCGATCAGATTGGCCTGGGAAGTCGCTTCCAGGCTTTGGGTCTGCTGGAACTGGTACTGGCTGTCGATCCCGGCACTGAGACGGCGCTGGCTGAGATCGAGCATCTGTCTGGTGCGCTTGAGGTCTTCGGCGGACAGGTCGTGAACGATATGGGCCTGTCCCAGGTCGCTGTAGGCACGGGCGACGTCGGCGGCCAAGGTCAGCTGCGCGGCTTGCCGATCGACTTCAGCGGCACGGGCCTGCCCCAACGCGGCCTCCCAGGCATCACGCTGACCACCCCAGAGATCGAAGTTGTAATTGAAGCTTGCGCCCAGATTGCGCACGGTCGCGTAGGCATCGCCCTCGCCTCGCGGGTCCTGGTCGCGGGCCAGTCGAGACCGGCTGACACCGGCGCTGGCATCGAGGGTCGGCATCCGCGCGGCATCGGCGGCATAGGCCGCGGCATTGGCCTGGTGAGCGCGGGCATCGGCGATCTGCATGTCGGGGCTGTCGCGTAGCGCCTCGCGAATCAAGCCGTCGAGCTGAGGATCGCCAAGGCTTTTCCACCAGTCACTTTTCGGCCAGGCCGCCGGCGATAACGGCATGCCGCCCAGGGATTGCCCGGCCTTGAGGTTTTTCGCATCGAGGCTGACACCTTCAGTGGTCAGGCCGCTGTAACTGGCACAACCGGCCAGTGTCATGGCCAACAGCACCAGGCTCAGACCGGTGCGCAGGGTTTTACTCTTCATCGTTGCCACCTACCCGCAGCAAGGTGATCGAGTCACCGGCCGCCAGCAAAATTTTCTTCAGGATCTGTTCCAGGGTTTTCAGTTCTTGCGGGGTGACGGCACCGGCCAGTTCATTCATGGCATCGGCGCCGATGTGAGGCAGGAGATCGGCCAGTTTCTGCCCCTCCTCCGTCAGCACGAGCCGCACCTGACGGCGATCCGCTTCAGAGCGCTCTCGGGCGAGGAAACCCTTCTGCTCCAGGCGATCGAGCATGCGCGTCATCGAGCCGCTGTCCAGGGACAGGTGCCGACACAGCTCGCCCGGCGAGTCGACGCCGAACTGGGCCATGATGATCATCACCTTGAACTGCGCCGCGGTGATGCCATGGGGTTCCATGTGGGTGTCGATGATCCGGTCCTTGAGCAGCGCAGCGCGCCCGATCAGCAGGCCGAGATGACAATTGTGGAAGTTTTCCGGAGTGAAATGCTTCATCTGAACACCAGTTAGCTGCCTAGGCAGTGAATGTATGTCGAGATGTTACTGCCTAGGCAGCGAATGTCAATGGAATAGTTAGCTTGCTTGGCAAATACTTGACCAAAGGTGTCGGGTTTTGTGATGGCGCTGCGCCCCCATCGCGAGCAGGCTCGCTCCCACAGGGTCCAAGGTGATCCTTGTGGGAGCGAGCCTGCTCGCGATGGGGGCGCTGCAAATAGAGAGAGGAACGGGTTCTAGAAATCCCGCTTGTAGAAGATGTCCAGCGAACTGGCCACGCCGCCGGCGGCCTCCAGGTAGACCTTTTTGCTGAGTTTGTAGCGCAAGGCAATGGTGTTGGCCGGTTCGAACACGCCGACGCCATAACGCAGGCTGAGCTTTTCCGAGAGGTTGCCGCTGGCCACCACGCTGGTGGTGTTGCCGCTGCCTTCGGTGTCGAGCTGGAAATCCTCGATACCCAGATTCTTCGCCAGGCCGCCGGTCACCCCGGAACTGCCCATCAGGCCCAGACCGAGCGCCGCCTGGGCCAGCATGTTGTTGTCCTCGCCGTTGCTGCTCAACGGACGCCCCAGCACCAGGTAGGACAAGGCCTGCTCCTGACTCATGGCCGGCTCGGAGAAAATCTGCGTGGTCGGTTGCTCGGCACTGCCGCTCAAGCGAATACCCGCGATCACATCATCGGTCTGGCGGATCGCTTCGATATCCAGGTAAGGCTGGTCGATCGGCCCGGCGAACAGCAACCGCGCCCGACGCACCGTCAGGCGCTGGCCGTAGGCCCGGTAACGCCCGTCGTTGAGCCAAAGCTCGCCACGGGTGTCGAGGTTGTCGCCGATGTGTACATGGCCCTGCAGTTTCGCCGTCAGGCCAAACCCGGCGAAACTCAGCTTGTCGTCGCCGACCACCACATCGATGTCCATGACCGTGGCCATCGGTGGCTTGCCCTCTTCGGTCTGCTGGCCGACGATCACCGTGTCGCCGGAAACCTTGACCGTCGACGGCGGCAACTCGCGAACGGTGATATCCCCCCTGGGGATCAGCACTTTGCCGGCCACCGCCAGTTTGTCGTCCTTGATCGAGATCTTCAGGTCCGGCGCTACCTCAAGCTTGGCGTAGGGTTCGACGGTGACCGGCAACTGCGTTCCCTTGAGCGCCAGGTCCACCACCAACGCCTGTCCCCAGGCGATATTGCCGCTCAAGCTGCCCTGTCCGGTCTTGCCACTTTTCCAGCCGCCATTGAGCTGCACGGTTTCCCCGACGATCATCGCCTGCAACTGCAAGGCCTGTATCTCCATCGGCAACTCAGGCCCGGATACCTCACCGTCGCTGAGCAGCAAATTGCCGTTGACCTGAGGCGCCAGCAATCCGCCGGAAATCGTGCCGCTGCCGTTCAAGCGCCCGGTCAGTTTCTCGACCATGGGCACGAACGGGCGTGCCACCGACAAATCCAGGCCACTCAAGCGGAATGAACCGCTCAACGGCTTGTTCTTCGGCAATGGATTGAGCTGCGTCTGCACCATCAGTTCACCGAGCTTGCCGCCCACGAAATTCAGGTCGGTGTCGATGCGTTTGGGCGTGAGTTGACTGGTGAGTTTCAGGGTCTGGTAGGGGAAATCCAGCCATTGGTCCTTTTCCTTGATCCGCAACATGCCGCCGCCGGCATCGATACTGATCAGGCCTTTCGGGCCGCTGGCCGGCACGTCCAGTTGCACATCGGCGTTGAGTCGGCCCTGCCAGGCGAAATCCTTGGGCAGCCATTGCGCGAGACTGTCGATCGGGAACTGCCGAAGGTGCCAGCGCAACTTCGGCTCGGGCATCAGGCGTTGATCCTCACCGCACAGGCTGGACGAGCCGGACACCCAGCAATGGGCGCCGAAGTTGATCTTGCCGTCCGCCAGCCGTTCCAGTCTGGCCGGACCTTGCAGCTTCCAGTCCTGGCCACCGGCCTGTATATCGCCGCTGGCCAGTCGCCCGCGCCAATTGCCCTTGTCCAGCGCGCCATCCAGCCCGAGGGCCAGCTTCAGCTTGGGTCCTTGCAGATCAAGGCTCAGCTTTTGGTTTTTCATATCGCCCTGACCGCTGGCGGTCAGTGTGCCGAGCGAAGTATCACCGGTTTGAATGCCGCTGCCCTTGAGGTCGATTTTCGCCCGTTGGGCGCTGTCGAGTGTGGCATCCAGATTCAGGCTTTGCAGACGATGATCGGCGAAGGCCAGTTGCGAGCCTTGCAGATCGAGCTTGCCCTGCGGAGCCTTCAACGTGCCGGCAACGTCGACCCGACCGTTGACCTGGCCACGCAATTGCGGCCAGAGCTGGGCCAGGCGCGGCAATTTGATGTCGATCTGCCCGGCAAGCTTCTGCTGCAAGCTGCCTTTGCCATTGATGCTGTTGTCACCCAGGCGGATCTGCAACGCAGTCAGGTTCCACTGTTCACCACCGCCATCAGCCTTGGCCTGCAGAATGGCGGGTTGGCCACGCAGTTTGCCTTTCAGGTCGAGATCGGCATTCAGACTGAGCTTTTCGTTTTTCATCTCGCCTTTGCTGCGCAACGGTCCGGCGAGGATCCCCGGCAGTTCCGCGACCCAATACGCCGGGTTGATCGCCGACAGGTCCAGCGCCGTGTCCCAGGCGATACCGTCGGCAAATTGCAGGTTCAGATGCCCTTCGGCCTTGCCCTGACCGGCGATGAGCTGAATCTGTTGCAGATAGATTTTCGTCAGATCGCCAGCGAACGGGCTGGTCAGGCTGAATGCACCTGCCGGGCCGTCCAGTGCGGCGTCGAAGTTGCCCAGGTACTTGCCATCGGTGTAGGAGACCTCACCGTTAAATTTGCGCAAGGCCACCTGCGGTTCATCGATCAGCGGATAGAGACGGTGCCAGGGGAAGTCCAGCCAGGCGACTTTCGCATCCGCGCCAAAGCCTTTGCTCCAGTCCAGTTGCCCGGTGAGCTTGAGGCTCTGCTTGTCGCTGGCCGTCAGGTCCAGCGCGGCAATCTGCGCGCCGCTGGCGTCGACCTTGCCCTGTAGCATCAGCGCGACGGGGCCTTGTTCGGCCGGCAACGTGGCCTTGCCGAGCACCGCATAGCCGTTTTTCAGGTCGCCCTCGCCGGTGATCTCCACCTGGTTGAGTTGCAGGGTGTCCGGCAAGTCCGCAACCGGTTTGAACGCATCGGCCGTGATGCGCACCTTGGCCGGCAGGTTTTCTGCCAGCGGTTGCAGTTCACCGCTCAATTGCCCTTGCAGATAACCACTGCTGTCGGCCTTCAGGGCCAGGGTTTTGAGCAGGTCGCCCTGCACCTTCAACGCCAGCGTCCAGGGTTCGGGCGTCGTCAGGATCAACTGCCCTTCAGCGCTCAGCGGCCAGTTGCCACCCGGCTGCAAATGACCCGACAGGTTCAGGCTCAGATCGTCGCGCTGCAATTTCACCGCGTCGATCTGCATGCCCTGTGCAGTCCAGTGCGCGGCCAGTTGCAGGCCCTTGAGCTGTTCACTGCCGTTGAACAGCAAGCGGCCGACCCGCACGTCGCCCAGTTCCAGTGCGACGGGCAATTGCAGATTCGGCAGGCTGATCGGCCCACTGCTGGCCTCTTCTTTGCCGGGCGGGAATTGCAGGCTGACCTCATCGGCCTGTAACTGCTCGATGCACACAGTCATGCGTGTCAGGCACAGCGGCGACCAGGCGAAAATCACCTGATTCAACTCGACGCGGCTGACGTCCTGCTGCCACAGCACACGGTCAGCACTCCACTGCCCGCCCAGGCGACCCTGGAAATTGTCCAGGCTCAGCCCCGGTACGAACCCAAGCGCCCAGCGACTGCCCGTTGCCGTGCCCAGCACCGTGGCCAACGCCACGATCAGCAGCATCAACAGTGCAATGATGGCCAGCAGTGTTACTTTCAAACCACGCTTCACAGCTCGGGCCCCATGGAAAAGTGCAAGCGGATACCGCCGTCGTCGTCCAGCGCATGGGCCAGGTCGAGGCGGATCGGCCCCACCGGCGAAACCCAGCGCACACCAATACCGACCCCGGTCTTGAGATTAGGAAAATCCAGCGTATTAAAGGCATTGCCCTGGTCGATGAAGGTCGCTACCCGCCATTTTTCGGCAATGGAATATTGATATTCGGCACTGGCAGCGACCATATAGCGACCACCAATGCGGTCGCCCTCGCTGTTTTCCGGCGACAGGCTCTGATAGTCATAACCACGCACGCTCTGGTCGCCACCGGCGAAGAAGCGCAGCGACGGCGGCACCGACTTGTAGCCGTTGGTGGCGCTGCCGCCGACCTGCACCCGACCGAGGAAACGATGATTGTCGAACACCGTGGTCAGGCCTTTGAGCAATGCGGTGCCGTAGAGCAAATTGTTGTCCGAACCCAGTCCTTCCTTGGCCACTCTGGTTTCAAATTGCAGGCGATAGCCGTTGTGCGGGTCGATGCGGTTGTCGCTTTTGAGGTACGAGTAGCTCACGCCTGGCATCAACAGGGTACTGAGTCCGGCGTCGTCGCCGAGCTGATATTCCTCGCGCTGCCACTTGAGCGAGACCACGCGTTGCCAGCCGCTGGGCAACTTGCTGTGCCATTCCGGCCCAAGGGTCAGCAATTTGCTGCGGGTGTCGGTGCCGGCGATATCCTCGTTCTGATACCCCCCGGCAAAACGCAGTTTGTCGGTCAGCGGCGGGTCCAGGGGAATGTCGTAGAACAAGCCGACGTTTTGCCGTGGTGCCGAGATTTCGGTCTCCCAACCGTAACTGTGCCCCTGCGGGTTGACCCAGTGCCGGGTCCAGTTGGCCTTTACCCGTGGACCGACGTCGGTGGAGAAACCAAGGCCCAGCCCCATGGTCCGTGGCTTGCGGGTCTCGAGTTTGACGTCCACGGGAATCACATCGTCCTTGGAGGCAGTGGGCGCGGCGTCCACCCGTACACCCTCGAAATACCCGCTCGATTGCAGCGACTGATTGAGTTCGGCGATCAGTTCGGAGTCGTAGGGTGTGCCTGCCTTGAACGGCACCATGCGTTGCAGCAGCTCTTCATCGAATGGCGTATCGCCTTCGAAACTGACTTTGCCCAGGGCGTAACGTGGGCCGCTGTCATAAATCAGCTCGATATCGGCCACACCGGCGCGTGGATCGACCGACAGTTTCGAACTTGTAAAACGACCATTGAAGAAACCGTACCGCGACGCCTGATTCTGGATCAGCCGCTTGGCATCTTCGTATTGGCCATGATTGAGCACTGCGCCGGTTTGCAGCGCATGGCCCTTGGGCACACGAAACGCCTTGAGGGAGGCCGCCGGACCATCGATGCGGATGGTGACGTTGCGCAGATGCACAGGTTCCCCGGGGTCGACATTGAGTATCAGGCGCGGCGTCTTGCCGCCCTTCACGTTGCTGTCGATCTGCGGCTGGTAGTAACCCAGGGCCTGGGCCGCCTTGCGCGCCTGCTCCTCGGCGCCACGACTGAAGCGCAACAAGGCCGCTTCGTCACGATCGCCAAGGCTGCCGATATAGCCTTCTATATTGGCCTTGAGTTCATCGTTGGACGGCTTGATCCGAACATCCAATTCACTTTGCGCCAGCGCCGCGCAGCTGGTTATCAGCATGAGCACGCCACTGGTAATTCTTCCTGGAAACTTCATAGGCGCGGATGCTATCACGAGCATGGTTCATGAAGAGGGTTCATGAACACGGAAGCGTGATAGAGCCTGGCACGCCCCGAAAGTTCGACATTCAGGCCATGGCGCTCTGCACCACCTGCGGGTTGGGGTGGAAAAACACGTGCTCGCGTATCGGTCCTACGGCCACCTCACCGATTTCTTCATAACCTTGACGCTTGTAGAACTCCAGATAGCGCGTATCACCGGTGTCCAGGATCACGCCCTGAGAGCCTTCGTCCACCGCGCACCAATTGTGCACCGCTTGCAGCAACTGCTCGCCGAAGTGCTTGCCCTGAAATTGCGGATGAATCCCCAGCAGGGGCAGGACATGCACGGCGTCCGACGGCGCACATCCCGCCACCGCCTCGTGATACTCCAGATAGCGGCGGGTACAGCGAAAACCGGTGCTGAGCACCATGCGCAAACGCCATGCCCAGCTTTCGGTGATGCCGAGCCTGCGTTGCGGCGGTGCAATCAGGGCAATGCCGATCAACCGGTCGTTGACCAGCAGACCGATGGCCGGCAAGTCCTGCAGAAAGTGTTGATTGACCAGTTCACGCACCGTCGCGCGTACTCTCTGCTCATAACCGGGGCGCTCCGACTCGAACAGGTAAGCGAACGTCGGCTCGTGCCGGTAAGCCTGAAACAACAGTGAGCGGGCTTCGCGGGAATAACCGCTGTCCAGCCTATGAATGTCGGCAATGGCGGTGGTGTTTTCAGGCATGGCAGTCGATCTCCCCGGCACAGCTGCGGGGCTGCGCGCTTATCGGTTCCCCCAAAGGTATAGACCAGACTCCGTTACTGTGGAAACACGTTCGTTTCCTCATGATCGTGCAGCCTGCTCCCTGTAGGAGCGAGTTCACTCGCGATGGACGTCAACGATAACGTCGGCACCCTGACACCCCGCGGTGTCTGGTCGTCCATCGCGAGCCTGCTCGCTCCTACAGGGAACAGGCGCACACTATCAACACTGGCCCCATGGCGACATGTCAGCTAGCATCGCCCTTTTGCCAGGACTGCCGACCATGAAGATTGTCTCCTTCAACATCAACGGACTGCGGGCACGTCCCCATCAGTTGGCGGCGCTGATCGAAAAACATCAGCCCGACGTGATCGGGCTGCAGGAAACCAAGGTTCACGACGACCAGTTTCCACTCGATGAGATCAAGGCGCTGGGTTACCACGTCTACTTTCACGGGCAAAAAAGCCATTACGGCGTCGCCCTGCTCTCGCGCCAGGAGCCGATCGAGCTGCACAAAGGCTTCACCACCGATGAAGAAGACGCGCAGCGACGCTTCATCTGGGGCACTTTCGCCGACGCCAACGGCACGCCGGTGACCATCATGAACGGCTACTTCCCACAAGGTGAAAGCCGCGACCACCCCACCAAGTTCCCGGCCAAGGAACGTTTCTACAGCGACCTGCAGCAACTGCTGGAAAGCCAATTCAAGAACGACCAGCCACTGGTGGTCATGGGCGATGTGAACATTTCCCCCGAGGACTGCGACATCGGCATCGGCCCGGACAACATGAAGCGCTGGCTCAAGACCGGCAAATGCAGCTTCCTGCCGGAGGAACGCGAATGGATGGCCCGCCTGAAAAACTGGGGCCTGGTGGACAGCTTCCGTCACCTCAACCCCGACGTGGCCGATCGCTTCAGCTGGTTCGACTATCGCAGCCACGGCTTTGAGGACGAGCCCAAGCGCGGCTTGCGCATCGACCTGATCCTGGCGTCACAGGGCTTGTTGCCGCGGGTCAAGGATGCGGGCGTGGACTACGAATTGCGCGGCATGGAAAAGCCGTCGGACCATGCACCGATCTGGCTTGAATTGAGCTGAATCAATTTCCCCGTGGGAGCGAGCCTGCTAGCGATTCCGTGAGCCAGGCAACATAGCCGTCGACTGACACTACGCCTTCGCGAGCAGGCTCGCTCCCACAATTGTCATTTTTCAGTCATCTTGCTGACTTAATCTCCCGGCACCTCTTTCAGCTCCTTAAGGTGCCGGCATGACGCTGCGCGTGTTGTTCCTGTTGATGGTGTGCAACTGGTTGCCGCTTGCGGCCTCGGCCGGCGGATTGCCGACGCCCGAAAAGGGCCCGGTGCTGCGCATCCAGGGGTCCAACACCATCGGCGCGGCGCTGGGCCCGGCGCTCGTCGAAGGGTTGCTGCGCCAACAGGGCCTGCTCAAGGTGCATCGAGAAGTGCCGGACGCGGCCAATGAACTGCGGATTGTCGGTGAATCCGCTCAGGGACGAAGGGTCGAGGTGGCACTGTCGGCCCACGGTTCCAGCACGGGTTTCAGCGCGCTGCAATCAGGCAACGCCGATCTCGCCGCGTCTTCCCGTGCGATCAAGGACCGCGAACTCTCCGACCTTCAATTCCTGGGCGATCTTAAAAGTGCCGATGCCGAGCAGGTCATTGCCATCGACGGCCTGGCGATCATCCTTCACCCGCAAAACCCGCTGAATCAACTCGACACCCTGCAACTGGCGCGCATTTTCAGCGGCGAAGTCAAAACCTGGGAAGAACTGGGCGGCAGCGGCGGGACGATTCATCTGTATGCACGCGATGATCAGTCCGGCACGTACGACACGTTCAAGGATCTGGTCCTCAACGGACACGGGAAAACCCTCGGCAGTAGCGCGAAGCGCTTCGAGTCCAGCGAACAGCTGTCCGATGCCGTCAGCCTCGACCCACAAGGCATCGGCTTCATCGGCCTGCCCTACGTACGTTCGGCCAAGGCCGTGGCGATCGCCGACGGTCAATCCCAGGCGATGCTCCCGCTCAACAACCTGATCGCCACCGAAGACTATCCGCTGTCCCGGCGGCTGTTTTTCTACCTGCCGCCCAACGGGAAGAATCCCTGGGCCAAGGCGCTGGTGGCGTTTGCTCAAAGCAGCCAGGGTCAAGCCATCGTTGCCGCCAACGGTTTCATTGCACAGACCGTGCAGGCGATGACCGTGACGCCACATGTATTGATGCCCGAGGGCTACCAGGGACTGAGCCGTCACGCCCAGCGATTGACGGTGAACTTCCGCTTCGAAGAAGGCAGCGCCAGCCTCGACAACAAGGCCCGGCAAGACCTGTCGCGGGTGCTCGACTATATAAAGCAGCACGACAAAACCGACCGGCAAGTGACACTGGTGGGATTTGGCGATGCCAAGAGCGACCCGGCGCGCGCCGATCTGTTGTCGAAGCTGCGGGCCATGGCCGTACGGCGTGAACTGGTGAAAAACGGTGTGGTACTTCGTGAAGTTCGCGGGTTTGGCGCTGAAATGCCGGTGGCTGCCAATAGCGCGGATGAGGGGCGGATCAAGAATAGGCGGGTTGAGGTTTGGGTGTATTGAATCTCTTGGTGATACGCCGAATTGACTGACGCCTTCGCGGGCAAGCCTCGCTCCTACAGGATCGTGGCTGCCCGCAAAAAACGATGCCGCGGTCTTAGTGCCCGCTGCGCATCAACTCCTTGGGCACATACTTGCCGATCTCGAACTTGCCGATTGCCGCGCGGTGCACTTCGTCCGGGCCGTCGGCCAGACGCAGGGTTCGCTGCATTGCATACATGTAGGCCAACGGGAAATCATTGGAGACCCCTGCCCCGCCATGGATCTGGATGGCACGGTCGATCACCCGCAGGGCCACATTCGGCGCCACCACCTTGATCTGCGCGATTTCGCTTTTTGCCACTTTGTTACCGACGGTGTCCATCATGTACGCCGCTTTCAGCGTCAGCAGGCGGGCCATGTCGATTTCCATGCGTGAGTCGGCGATCTTGTCGACGTTGCCACCCAGGCGCGCCAGCGGCTTGCCGAATGCGGTGCGGCTCACTGAACGCTTGCACATCAGCTCCAGCGCACGTTCCGCCATGCCGATCGAACGCATGCAATGGTGAATCCGGCCCGGGCCGAGGCGACCTTGAGCGATTTCGAAGCCGCGTCCTTCACCCAGCAGAACGTTTTCGTACGGCACCCGCACGTTTTCGAACAGGACTTCGGCATGACCGTGAGGGGCATCGTCATAACCGAACACCGGCAGCGGACGCACGATTTTCACGCCGGGGGTGTCGACCGGGACCAGAATCATCGAGTGCTGGGCATGGCGCGGCGCGTCGGGATTGCTCAGTCCCATGAAAATCAAGATCTTGCAACGCGGGTCACAGGCGCCTGACGTCCACCACTTCTTGCCGTTGATCACCCACTCGTCGCCATCGCGCACCGCGCGGGCGGCCATGTTGGTGGCATCGGACGACGCCACGTCCGGTTCGGTCATCGCGAAGGCCGAGCGGATCTCGCCGCGCAGCAGCGGTTCGAGCCAACGTTGTTTCTGTTCTTCATTGGCGTAGCGCACCAGCACTTCCATGTTGCCGGTGTCCGGCGCCGAGCAGTTGAACGGCTCCGGTCCCAGCAGCGAACGGCCCATGATTTCCGCCAGCGGCGCGTATTCGAGGTTGGTCAGGCCGGCGCCGTATTCGGACTCAGGCAGAAACAAATTCCACAGGCCTTCGGCCTTGGCCTTGAGTTTGAGTTCTTCCATGATCGCCGTCGGCTGCCAGCGATCGCCCTCGGCAACCTGACGCTCGAACACGGCTTCAGCGGGATAAACGTAGGTGTCCATGAACGCAGTCACGCGCTCACGAAGTTCCTGAACCTTGGGCGAATAAGCGAAATCCATGAGCAAGATACCTTCTTGGGAGAGGTTGTTTAGATCATGCATTCGATGCTAGAACAGCTACGAAAATTTACCTAGCCTATTCTCGGCGTGTATTAACATTCATCACCGATATATGATCGGCTGATTGCCAAGGCCCCCCGGGCCTGATCAAGACGCCCCTTAAAACAAGAGTGCAGCGCATGAATCTGAGCAAGGTCGACCTCAACCTTTTCATCGTCTTCGACGCGATCTACACCGAAGCCAACCTGACCCGTGCCGGGCAGATCGTCGGCATTACCCAGCCGGCGGTGTCCAACGCCCTGGCCCGCCTGCGCGAGACCTTCAACGACCCGTTGTTCGTGCGTACTGCCCAGGGCATGGTGCCCACGCCCATGGCGCAGAACATCATTGGCCCGGTGCGCAATGCGCTGTCGTTGCTGCGCATATCGGTGCAGGAAAGCCGCATTTTCAACCCGCTGCAGGCAGTCAAGACCTATCGCATCAGCATGACCGACCTCACCGAAGCGGTGATTCTGCCGCCGCTGTTCCAGCGCCTGCGGCGCCTGGCGCCGACGGTGATCATCGAGAGCTTCCTGTCCAAGCGCCGCGAAACCACCAAGGAACTGGCGGCCGGTCGCCTGGATTTTGCGGTGGACGCCCCCCTCAACACTGACCCGCAGGTGCGCCATGTCAAGTTGATGGAAGACCGTTACGTCTGCGCCATGCGCAAGGGCCACCCACTGGCGGGCAAGGAAAAATTCACCCTCGACGATTACCTGGGCCTGACCCACATCCATATTTCCAGCCGTCGCAGCGGCCTGGGTTATGTCGATCTGTCCCTGGGCAAGATGGGCATCCAGCGCAAGATCGCCCTGCGCTCCCAGCATTATCTGATGGCCTCCCAGGTGTTGCAGCAGACCGACATGGTCATGACCGTGCCGGAGCGCTTCGCTCGCCGTAACGACTTGCATGCCTTCAGTCTGCCGGTCAATGAAGTGCCGCCGGTGGAAACCCACCTCTACTGGCACGAAAGCACCGACCAGGACCCGGCCAACCGCTGGATGCGCGAGCAGATGATCGAGCTGTGCCAGCAGGTGACGGCGCATGAGAAGAAGTTCGAGAAGGTGTAGGTCATTGCACCTTGTTATCGTTCTTCGCGGGCAAGCCTCGCTCCTACGGTATCGATGTTCATCCGTAGGAGCGAGGCTTGCCCGCGAAGAGGCCTGCATCGACACCGAATAACCCGCCCCTTGACGTATACGTCAACCTGCCATTAGCTTAGCGCATGACCTTTTGCGAGCGCTTCCATGAGCAGCCAGACCTACAGTATTTCCGACCTCGCCCGTGAACTCGACATCACCACGCGGGCCATTCGCTTCTATGAAGAGCAAGGCCTGCTCAGCCCCGAGCGACGCGGCCAGGAACGCATCTATTCACCCCGTGACAAAGTCAGCCTGAAGCTGATCCTGCGCGGCAAGCGCATTGGCTTTTCGCTGGCCGAATGCCGCGAGCTGATCGAGCTTTACGATCCCTCCAGCGGCAACACCAAGCAACTGCACAGCATGCTGGCGAAAATCAGCGAACGCCGCGAACAGCTCGAACAGCAGCTGCTGGATATCGAACAGATGAAACTGGAGCTCGATACAGCTGAAGAACGCTGCGTGCAGGCGCTGGAGAAAACCCTCAAAAATCAGCAAGCGGTCCAATAACCCACATACCCTCCCCTGTAGGAGCGAGCAGGCTCCGGGCGGCGTTCCGACGATTGGCGTCAACGATAACGCTGGCAGCCTGACACCCCGCATCGCGAGCATGCTCGCTCCTACAGGTCTTCAACCAGCACAGGTGCAATCCCATGTCTCTTCCAACCCGCGTACGCCTGGTCGAAGTCGGTCCTCGCGATGGTCTGCAAAACGAAGCTCAACCCATCAGTGTCGCCGACAAGGTTCAATTGGTTGACGCTCTGACGGCCGCGGGCCTGGGCTATATAGAGGTCGGCAGTTTCGTTTCGCCCAAATGGGTGCCGCAAATGGCGGGCTCGGCCGATGTCTTCGCACAAATCCAGCGCAAGCCGGGCGTGACCTATGGCGCCCTGGCCCCCAACCTGCGTGGTTTTGAAGACGCCCTGGCCAGCGGCGTCAAGGAAGTCGCAGTCTTTGCGGCCGCGTCCGAAGCCTTCTCCCAGCGCAATATCAATTGCTCGATCAGCGAGAGCCTGGAACGCTTCGTACCGATCATGGACGCGGCCAGGCAAAACGGCGTAACCGTGCGCGGGTATGTGTCCTGTGTGCTGGGCTGCCCTTATGAAGGTCACGTCGCCCCCGAACAAGTCGCCCTGGTCGCGCGCGAACTCTATGCCATGGGCTGCTATGAGGTTTCCCTGGGCGACACCATCGGCACCGGTACCGCCGGTGCAACCCGCAGGATGTTCGACGTGGTTTCAGCCGATGTACCGCGAGAAAAACTGGCCGGACATTTTCACGACACCTATGGTCAGGCCATGGCCAACATCTACGCCAGCCTGCTGGAAGGCATATCGGTGTTCGACAGTTCCATCGCCGGGCTTGGCGGCTGCCCTTACGCCAAGGGCGCCAGCGGCAACGTAGCCACCGAAGATGTGGTTTACCTGCTCAATGGCCTGGGGATTGAAACCGGAATCGATCTGGATGCCCTGATCCAGGCCGGCCAGCAAATTTGCTCCGTGCTGGGGCGCCCGACCGGTTCGCGCGTGGCCAAGGCTCGTTGCGCACAGTGAGTGTGCAGGTGTTTCCGGGTGTTACCGCGACATCCGGATCCCGAGGTTCTGACGGGTAACACGGAAACAAATTGTCAGGTTTTTCCTGAGAGCAAAATCCTACAAAATTCTAAGTTGTTGATTTTAAAGGATTTTAAAAAGTTGGCATGGCTTCTGCTATCTCTATGGCATAACAAGAATAAAAAGCGACAAACCAATAAAAATAAGACGAAACGACTCTGACATAACAAGAACAACACGGCAGAGACGCAGCTAACTGATTTTTTTGGAGAAGATGTGCTTTTCAGGGTGCTTTCCGAAGTTACCCGCAACCGGGCAGAGAACAATAAAATTACCTCAAGGTAGCTCCCGAACTGGTTGGATCGCTTAGCGAAAAAGCAGATCAGCGCTCAAAAAAATACGTTTGCTCTTGATCCCGGATGGGGATCGCCAAAAACAGCGGTACAGGGCAACGGTTGCCAAAAACAAAAACAGACCGACCCTCAATAATAAAAAAGAGCACGCGCGACGAAAATTAAAGGGGAGCTTCGGCTCCCCTTTGTGCTGTCTGCATGATCGTTCCCACGCTCCGCGTGGGAATGCAGCCCGGGACGCTCCGCGGCCCAAAATCCAAGGCCGAACGCAGAGCGTCCGTTGAGGCATTCCCACGCAGAGCGTGGGAACGATCAAAATCAGGTCAGCCCTGCTTACTGCGCAAATCCTCGATGCTGATTTCGCGCATGCGGAATTTCTGGATTTTACCCGTCACGGTCATCGGGAACTCCTCGACGAACTTGAAGTAACGCGGCGTCTTGAAGTGCGCGATGCGCTCCTTGCACCAGGCTTGCAGCTCTTGCTCGGTCGCACTGTGGCCAGGGTGGAACTTGATCCAGGCAACGATCTCTTCGCCGTAGCGCGAGCATGGAACGCCAATTACTTGCACATCGGCCACGGCCGGGTGGGTGAAGAAGAATTCTTCCAGCTCTCGCGGGTAAATATTCTCGCCGCCACGGATGATCATGTCCTTGTTACGCCCGGCAATGCACACGTAACCCTCGTCGTTCATGCTGGCCAGGTCACCGGTGTGCATCCAGCCTGCCTGGTCGATCGCTTCGGCGGTGCCTTGCGGGTTGTTCCAGTAGCCGAGCATCACGCTATAACCACGCGTGCAGAGTTCACCGATGGTGCCGCGCGGCACCAGGTTGCCCGCCTCGTCGATGATCTTGCTTTCGAGCTGCGGCTGGGTGCGGCCGACGGTGGTAACACGCAACTCCAGGTCGTCCGACGGACCGGTCTGCAATGACACCGGACTGGTTTCCGTCATGCCGTAGGCAATCTGCACTTCGCTCATGTGCATCTCGTTGATGACCCGACGCATCACCTCGATCGGGCAGGTCGCCCCTGCCATGATTCCGGTGCGCAGGCTCGACAAGTCGAAGCCGGTGCGCTGGGGCTGATCGAGCATGGCGATGAACATGGTCGGAACGCCGTAGAGCGCAGTGGCTTTTTCTTCGGCGACGGTGTTCAGGGTCAGCAGCGGATCGAAGGCATCGTTGGGGTAGATCATGGTGCTGCCGTGGGTGATGCAGCCCAGGTTGCCCATGACCATGCCAAAGCAGTGATACAACGGCACCGGGATCACCAGGCGATCGGCGGCACTCAGACCCAGGCTTTCACCGACCATGTAGCCGTTGTTGAGAATGTTGTAGTGACTGAGGGTCGCCCCCTTGGGAAAACCGGTCGTGCCGGAGGTGTATTGAATGTTCACCGCCTGGTCGAAATGCAGGCTGTCCTGACGCTCGCGCAATTGCCCGGCCGACACACTGCCGGCCAGATCGGTCAGTTGCGACCACGGCAGGAAACCGCCGGGTGGCTGCGCATCCAGGCTGATGACACCCCGCAACTCAGGCAGGCGCTCGCTTTGCAACTGGCCGATAGCGTGATCCGCCAGCTCAGGCACAAGGCCCTGAATCATCGCGTGATAGTTGGATGTCTTGAACGCCCCGGCGCAAACCAGCCACTGGCAACCGGATTGCTTGAGCACGTATTCGAGTTCGGAACTGCGGTAGGCCGGGTTGATGTTGACCAGAATCACACCGATCTTCGCGCTGGCGATCTGACTGATGCACCACTGGGCACAGTTCGGCGCCCAAATGCCCAGACGGTCGCCCGCCTGCAGGCCCAGCGCCAGCAGCGCCCTGGCATGCACGTCCACCGTTTGCGCCAGTTGCTGCCAGGTGTAACGCAACTGCTGATGGCGCACCACCAGCGCCTCGCCATTCGGGAATTGCGCTACCGTGTTATCGAACGCCTGACCAATGGTCATCGCCAGCAAGGCTTTGTCCTGGGAACCACGGGTGTAACTGCGTTGCGGGCTTGCAGTGGGTTGATCCATAACGACCCCTATTGTCTTTATTAACGGGTTGCCGAAGGCTATTGCTCTCTGTAGGAGCGAGCATGCTCGCGAAGAACGTCAAGGCACCGCGCTTAACCAGACAACACGCGTTATCGTTGACGCCCTTCGCGAGCAAGCTCAGCTCCTACAGAATCACCTAAGTTGACGTTAACGTAAAGGGTGATTGACAGCCATTCGTCACAGGCTTACGTTAACGTAAAGGTGAGAGCCAAATCACTGCCCTCCCCCCCCGACAAAAAAGCCAAAAGGTGACCCATGAACTACCCAACCCTGAATTTTGCCCTCGGTGAAACCATCGACATGCTGCGCGATCAGGTTCAGTCCTTCGTCGCCAAAGAGATCGCGCCCCGCGCCGCTCAGATCGACTCCGACAACCTGTTCCCCGCCGACCTGTGGCGCAAATTCGGCGACATGGGCGTACTGGGCATCACCGTACCGGAAGAATACGGCGGCGCCGGCCTGGGCTACCTGGCCCATGTGGTGGTGATGGAAGAAATCAGCCGTGGCTCGGCCTCGGTGGCGCTGTCCTACGGCGCGCACTCCAACCTGTGCGTCAACCAGATCAACCGCAACGGCAATCACGAGCAGAAATCCAAATACCTGCCAAAACTGATCAGCGGCGAACACATCGGCGCCCTGGCCATGAGCGAACCGAACGCCGGTTCCGACGTGGTATCGATGAAACTGCGCGCCGACAAGCGCGGCGATCACTACGTTCTCAACGGCAGCAAGACCTGGATCACCAACGGTCCGGACGCCAACACCTATGTGATCTACGCCAAGACCGATCTGGAAAAGGGCCCTCACGGCATCACCGCCTTCATCGTCGAACGCGACTGGAAAGGCTTCAGCCGCAGCAACAAATTCGACAAGCTCGGCATGCGCGGTTCGAACACCTGCGAGCTGTTTTTCGATGACGTCGAAGTGCCGGAAGAAAACATCCTCGGCGTGCTCAATGGTGGCGTGAAAGTCCTGATGAGCGGCCTCGATTACGAACGCGTCGTGCTCTCGGGCGGCCCGACCGGCATCATGCAGGCTTGCATGGACCTGGTCGTGCCATACATCCACGACCGCAAGCAGTTCGGCCAAAGCATCGGCGAATTCCAGCTGATCCAGGGCAAGGTCGCCGACATGTACACCCAACTCAACGCCAGCCGCGCCTACCTGTACGCCGTGGCCCAGGCGTGCGAGCGCGGCGAAACCACGCGCAAGGACGCCGCCGGCGTGATCCTCTACAGCGCAGAGCGCGCCACGCAAATGGCGCTCGACGCCATCCAGATTCTGGGCGGCAACGGCTACATCAACGAATTCCCGGCCGGTCGTCTGCTGCGTGATGCCAAGCTGTACGAAATCGGCGCCGGCACCAGCGAGATCCGTCGCATGCTGATCGGTCGCGAACTGTTCAACGAAACCCGCTAAACGGAGCTGCCCATGGCTATCCTGCATACCCAGCTCAATCCCCGTTCAGCGGAATTCGCCGCCAACAGCGCGGCGATGCTCAAACAGGTCGATGCCTTGCACACCCTGCTCGCGCAAGTGGCGCAAGGTGGCGGCCCGAAAGCACAAGAGCGCCACACCTCGCGGGGCAAATTGCTGCCCCGTGAACGCATCAACCGCCTGCTCGATCCGGGCTCACCGTTTCTGGAGATCAGCCAACTGGCGGCCTATGAGGTCTACGGCGAGGACGTTCCGGCCGCTGGCGTGATTGCCGGGATCGGTCGCGTGGAAGGCGTCGAGTGCATGATCGTTGCCAATGATGCGACGGTAAAAGGTGGCTCCTATTACCCGCTGACCGTGAAAAAACACCTGCGTGCCCAGACCATCGCCCAGCAGAACCGCCTGCCGTGCATTTATCTGGTGGACTCCGGTGGCGCCAACCTGCCGCGCCAGGATGAAGTGTTTCCGGACCGGGAACACTTCGGCCGGATCTTCTTCAACCAGGCCAATATGAGCGCCATGGGCATTCCGCAGATCGCCGTGGTCATGGGTTCCTGCACCGCAGGTGGCGCTTACGTGCCGGCAATGGCCGACGAAGCCATCATGGTCCGCGAGCAAGCGACGATTTTTCTGGCCGGCCCGCCGCTGGTCAAGGCCGCGACCGGTGAAGTGGTCAGTGCCGAAGACCTCGGTGGAGCCGATGTGCACTGCAAGATTTCCGGGGTCGCCGACCACTACGCCGAAAGCGACGAACACGCCCTGGCCCTGGCACGCCGCAGCGTGGCCAACCTCAACTGGAGCAAGCTTGGCGAAGTGCAGCAACGCACGCCCATCGCACCGCTCTACAGCAGCGACGAGCTGTACGGCGTGGTGCCAGCCGATGCCAAGCAACCGTTCGATGTGCGTGAAGTCATTGCGCGACTGGTCGACGGCTCGGTGTTCGACGAGTTCAAGGCCCTGTTCGGCACGACCCTGGTCTGCGGCTTTGCCCACCTGCACGGTTACCCGATCGCCATCCTCGCCAACAACGGCATTCTCTTCGCGGAAGCGGCGCAGAAAGGCGCGCACTTTATCGAACTGGCCTGCCAGCGTGGCATACCGCTGCTGTTCCTGCAGAACATCACCGGCTTCATGGTTGGCCAGAAATACGAGGCCGGCGGCATCGCCAAGCACGGCGCGAAACTGGTCACCGCCGTGGCCTGCGCCAAAGTGCCGAAATTCACCGTGATCATCGGCGGCAGTTTCGGCGCGGGCAACTATGGCATGTGCGGTCGCGCCTACGATCCGCGCCTGCTGTGGATGTGGCCGAATGCACGTATTGGCGTGATGGGGGCCGAACAGGCTGCTGGTGTATTGGTGCAAGTCAAGCGCGAGCAGGCCGAGCGCTCAGGCCAGGGTTTCAGTGCCGAGCAGGAAGCCGAGATCAAGCAACCGATCCTCGACCAGTATGAGGAACAGGGCCACCCCTACTACTCCAGCGCCCGCTTGTGGGACGACGGCGTCATTGACCCGGCGCAAACCCGCGATGTCCTGGGCCTGGCCTTGTCGGCGTCGCTGAATGCCCCCATCGAACCGAGCCGCTTCGGCGTGTTCCGGATGTGATCCCACCTGTGTAGGAGCGAGGCTTGCCCGCGAACCGGCATGACGCGGTGCAAAAGCTACACCGTGGCGCCTCATTCGCGGGCAAGCCTCGCTCCTACGCAAAAGAACTGTGGAGACGGACAAACATGAGCGAATTCAAAACCCTCGAACTGCTGAGCGACCCGCGTGGTTTTGCCACCCTGTGGCTCAGCCGGGAAGAAAAGAACAACGCGTTCAACGCCGAGATGATCCGCGAACTGATCCTCGCCCTGGACCAGGTGTCGAGCGATGCCAGCCTGCGCTTCCTGCTGGTGCGCGGCCGTGGCAAGCATTTCAGTGCCGGTGCCGATCTTGCGTGGATGCAGCAATCCGCGGAACTCGATTACCACACCAACCTCGACGACGCCCGGGAACTGGCGGAGTTGATGTACAACCTGGCCAAACTGAAAGTGCCGACCCTGGCAGTGGTGCAAGGCGCGGCTTTCGGTGGAGCGCTGGGTCTGATCAGTTGCTGCGACATGGCCATCGGCACCGACGACGCGCAATTCTGCCTGTCGGAAGTGCGCATCGGCCTGGCGCCGGCGGTGATCAGCCCGTTCGTCGTGCAAGCCATGGGCGAGCGCGCGGCACGCCGTTATGCCTTGACTGCCGAACGCTTCGGCGGACAACGGGCCCGGGAGCTGGGCTTGCTGGCCGAAAGCTATCCGGCCGATGAGATGGAGAAACGCATCGAGCAGTGGATCGACAACTTGCTGCTCAATAGCCCGGCGGCCATGCGCGCCACCAAGGACTTGCTGCGCGAAGTCGGTGATGGCTCGCTGATCCCGGCGCTGCGTCGCTATACCGAGAACGCCATCGCCCGCATCCGCGTCAGCCCCGAAGGCCAGGAAGGCTTGCGCGCCTTTTTGCAAAAACGTCCACCGAGCTGGCAAGCCGAAATCACCACCAAGGAGCCGCGTTGATGAACGCCCCCGTCCTCACTACCCTGCTGGTGGCAAACCGCGGCGAAATCGCTTGCCGGGTCATGCGTACCGCCAAGGCCCTGGGCCTGACCACCGTGGCCGTGCACAGCGCCACTGACCGTGACGCCCGCCACAGCCGCGAAGCCGATATCCGCGTCAACCTCGGTGGCAGCAAGGCCGCCGACAGCTATCTGCAAATCGATAAGCTGATCGCCGCCGCCAAGGCCAGCGGTGCCCAGGCGATTCACCCAGGCTATGGCTTTCTGTCGGAGAACGCAGGCTTCGCCCGGGCCATTGAGGCCGCCGGCCTGGTTTTCCTCGGCCCGCCCGCCTCGGCCATTGACGCCATGGGCAGCAAATCGGCGGCCAAGGCCTTGATGGAAACGGCCGGCGTGCCGCTGGTTCCCGGCTATCACGGTGAAGCTCAAGACCTCGACACCTTCCGCGAAGCCTGCGAACGCATCGGCTACCCGGTACTGCTCAAGGCCACCGCCGGTGGCGGCGGCAAAGGCATGAAAGTGGTCGAGGACGTCAGCCAGTTGGCCGAGGCCCTGGCCTCGGCCCAGCGTGAAGCCCTGTCTTCGTTCGGCGACTCGCGGATGCTGGTGGAGAAATATCTGCTCAAACCCCGTCACGTGGAAATCCAGGTGTTTGCCGATCGCCACGGCAATTGCCTGTACCTCAACGAACGTGACTGCTCGATTCAGCGCCGGCACCAGAAAGTCGTCGAAGAAGCACCGGCACCGGGCCTGAGCCCCGAACTGCGCCGGGCCATGGGCGAAGCCGCCGTACGCTCGGCGCAGGCCATCGGTTACGTCGGCGCCGGCACCGTGGAGTTTTTGCTCGATGCACGCGGCGAATTCTTCTTCATGGAGATGAACACCCGCCTGCAGGTCGAACACCCGGTGACCGAAGCCATTACCGGCCTCGACCTGGTGGCCTGGCAGATTCGCGTCGCTCGCGGCGAGGCCTTGCCCATCACTCAGGAACAAGTGCCGTTGAACGGCCATGCCATCGAAGTGCGTTTGTATGCCGAAGATCCTGGCAATGATTTTCTGCCGGCCACCGGACGCCTGGAGCTTTACCGCGAGTCCGCTGCAGGTGCCGGGCGCCGCGTGGACAGCGGTGTCGAGGAAGGCGACGAGATTTCGCCGTTCTACGACCCGATGCTCGGCAAGCTGATCGCCTGGGGCGAGGACCGTGAACAGGCGCGCTTGCGGTTGCTGGGCATGCTCGACGAGTTCGCCATCGGCGGCCTCAAGACCAACATCAACTTCCTGCGCCGCATCATCGCGCACCCGGCATTTGCTGCAGCCGAGCTGGATACCGGATTCATCCCGCGCTATCAGGATCAACTGCTGCCGCCTTCATCGGCGCTCGGCGATGGGTTCTGGCAGGCTGCCGCCCAGGCGTTCGCCCAAAGCCAGCCACGCACACCGCGCGCCGATGACCCGAGTTCGCCCTGGGCCAATGGCAATGGGTTGCGAGCCGGATTGCCGAGCGAAATCACCCTGCATTTGAGCTGCGAGGACCAGGACCGTGCGTTAACGCTGGGCGCCCCTGGTACCGGCAGCGCACGGCTCGTGGGCGAACAACTGCTGACCGAGCACGACGGCGTACGCCGCCAGCACCGTGCCATTCGCCGGGGCGATTCTGTGTACCTGCAATGGGAAGGTGAACTGCACCGCATCGAGCCTTATGACCCGATCAGTGCCGTTGAAGCCAGCCACAGTCACCACGGTGGACTGAGCGCGCCCATGAACGGCAGCATCGTGCGGGTACTGGTGGAGGCCGGGCAAACGGTCGAGGCCGGGGCCCAACTGGTGGTGCTGGAAGCGATGAAGATGGAGCACAGCATTCGCGCGCCCCATGCCGGTGTGATCAAGGCGCTGTATTGCCAGGAAGGCGAGATGGTCAGCGAAGGCAGTGCGCTGGTGGAACTGGAAGAAGCGTGAAATGAAGATCGGTCCTGCGCATAGCAAGGACCGATCCGATCAGAATTTGGCGGTCGCCTGTACCACCACGCCGATGATTCGGCACTCGTCGGTATACAGGGCTTTGGGATATGTCGGATTGAGCGGGACCAGGTAACGCTGCCCGCCCTCTTCGATCAGCTTGCGAAAAATCGCCTCGTGGCTGTCCGGCCATTGCGCAATGACCAGTTTGCCAGGCAGGGCCTGCACGTCCGGGTCCACCAGGATCAACATGCCTTCGGCGATGCTGAGGCCGGTGGGCGCGGTCATCGCATCCCCCGTGACGGTCAGCCAGAACGCCGCACCCTGGGCGTGATAGTCGGACAGTTCGAAACGGTACTGCCCCTGTTCGCCATCTCGCACTTCACTGGTTTCCCGCCAGTCGCTGACCGGGTAGCGAAAGTACGGATTGTACTTTTGCGTCAGGGAGATCCCGTCGTCCTGCGAGTCTTGAGGCTCGCGAATCACGAGCACCACTTCAAGAAAATCCATGCCTAGCGCTTTCAACACCCGGTTCATGTTGTCGATGCCGGGTTCGCGGCGTTTGTTCAGCCAATGCCCGACACCGCCCTGGGACATCCCCAGGCGGTCGGCGAGTATCTCTTGAGTGATTTTGAGTTCACTCATCTTGGCCTTGACCAATTCAATCCATTTATCCATGTGCGGCACGATACGCGGCAGGCTCCCGCCAGCAAAACACAAATTGTAGTATTTAAATTATGGTCACAAATACAAATCGTACTAGGATCAACTCATGGATATGAACCATTCACGGAGCCCGCCATCACCATGACCCAACCCGCCAACGACTTGCCAGACCTGCAAATCGACACGTCCCTGACCTCGCCAAAGGGTTGCGCCGCCGCCCAGCGCGCGCTCGATTACTACTTGAAACCGACGGAGCCGCAGCCAGGGGGCGAGGAGCGTTTCTTTGATGTGAACCGCAATATCAGTTGCGAGGAAGCGTTGGTTCACGCCTCGGACCTGCTGCGCTGCGCCGCCGCCACGGCCCACGAGTCAGCCAATCACCTTCAGGGGGCGAGCCGGGACCTGGCTTTTTCAACGGTGCACATGATTGATATGGCCAAGGCCATGGTCGATCGATCGCTGGAAAGGTCTCACAGCGCTTGAAACGCAGGGGAAATAGAGGACTGGAAAGAATTTTCCAATCGCGCACACGAAATCATTTGACTTGCAAACGAGAATGATTATTATTGCAACAACTGGTCGCGAGATCAGTGATGGCCCAAGAGACCTTAGGTCGGTCTCCTGGACTATCTCCTCATCAGGCTAATCACGGTTTTTGACCCGGCTTTTTGCCGGGTCTTTTTTTTGCCAGTTTTCTGGCTTATGGCTTCAGGCTAATGAAGTCTTCAGGTGCCGCAAATTCGATGGCGCGGATAATATCAAAAGAATATCTGTTGGCAAGCGATGCCTTTTATCGGCGGGGCAAAGCCATGCCAGATAGCACTTGAGAATCAATTACATACACTCTAAGCTGCGACAGCGTCAAGGATGACGCCCCCACCTCGCCAAGCCTACTGTTCGGCTTTTCCAGACCTGTCGCTCGCCGAGCCCTTGCCCTCTCGCGTCAATCGTTGCCGAAAATACGCCTGAAAAAGCCGCCGGGTTTCAACAGCTTTTGCATTCGCTGTTCATTGGCACTCCACCACAGCAACAACGCTTCGCCAGGCATGGGTTTGGCAATGAAGTAACCTTGGGCTTCATCGCACCCAAGCTCGCGCAGCAGTGTCCAGTCCTTGTGCGTTTCCACCCCCTCGGCGACGACCTTGAGCTCCAGGCGACGGGCAATATCCAATGCGCTTTCCAGCAGAATGCGCAAATGGACGTTCTCGCTCGCGCCATTGACAAAAGCGCGGTCGACCTTCAACTCCGAGCACGGAACCCGCGACAGCTGCAACATGCAGGAAAAACCGGTGCCGTAATCATCCACCGACAGTCCAAAGCCCTTGAGGCGCAAACGCGCAAGCGTGCCTTGAGTAATCGCCAGGTCCGTCATCAAGGCGCTTTCAGTGATTTCCAGCATCAGGTAGCGCGGCGCGATGCCACTGGCGGTCACCCGTTCGATGATGGCATCGGCCAATGCCGAATCGGCCAGCGAACGTGCCGACAGGTTGATCGCCACGCTGACCGGCAAACCCGCGGCGTGCCATTTCTGACAATGACGCAGTGAATACTCGAGAATCAGCAAGGTGATCGCCGACATGTTTTCACTTCGCTCGACCAAATCGAGAAAGTGCCCCGGAAGCAGCAAGCCGTGCTTGGGGTGTTGCCAGCGAATCAACGCCTCCACGCCATTGAGACGACCATCACGCAGCGAAACCTTGGGCTGGAAATAGGCACAGAATTGTCCTTCGCGCACCGCGTCGGCCACTTCTTGTCCGGTCAGCTCCGGGCCCTGCTCGGCCAGGGCCTGAAACGCATCACGCTGTTGCACGACGGCGGTGAATCGCCCAAGGCTCGAAGCCAGCTGGCTCAGACTCACCGGCTTCTGCAAGACCCCCAGGAGCTTGACGCCCAGGCTCTTGCCCATGCTTTCCACGACCGTGAGCAGCACGCTTTCGCGTGCACTGGCGACGATCACGGCCGGGTCCATGCCGAGCCGGACCATCTCGTGCAAAACCTGAACGCCATCCATGCCGGGCATTTCCAGATCAAGAATCACCACATCGATGTGCGGTGTTTCACGCAGCGCGGCGATGGCCTGATGACCGTCTTCGGCCTGGTGAATTTCCATGGCCCCCAGGCGTGAACACAGGTCCACGGCAAACTCGCGCTGTACCTGACTGTCGTCAACGACCAGGATGCGTTTTGGCGTAATACTCGACTGCATACCCATCCCTCTTGTCTATCACTGCCAACCCATCAACAACGCAGCAATGGCATCGAGCGCTACCGTCTGCTCGGCCCCTCCCAATTTGATGGCTTCTTTGGGCATGCCAAACACGACACAGCTGTCTTCGTCCTGCGCATAAGTACGCGCCTTCGCGTCGAACATCTCTTTCAATCCCCGGGCGCCGTCGTCACCCATGCCGGTCATGATCACGCCCAGCACATTGCTGCCGGCCTGTTGAGCGGCGGAGCGAAACAACACATCCACCGAAGGCCGATGCCGACTGACCAGCGGACCGTCCCTGACTTCAACGTAATATTGCGCACCGCTGCGCCGGACCAGCATGTGCCGTCCACCTGGCGCGATCAGCGCCAGGCCCGGCAACATCCGGTCGCCGTCGCGTGCTTCACGCACCTCGATGGCACACAGCGAATTCAGGCGCTCGGCGAAACTGCGGGTAAACCGCTCGGGCATGTGCTGGACAATGGCAATACCCGGACAGGTCACTGCCAGCTCCCGCAGAACGACTTCCAGCGCCTGGGTGCCGCCGGTGGAAGTGCCGAGTACGGCGATTTTCTGCGTCGTTCGCAAACCCGGAAAGTGGCCGGGTGCCGGCAACAATGCATCCGCCGTCAGCTTTACCGGCACAGCCTTGACGCTGTCCGCCTCGGCCCGGCTTCGACGCGGACGCGACTGAGCCGCGGTGCGAATGGCCGTGACCAGTTCATTGGCGCTCTGACGCAGAAAATCGCGCAGGCCCGCCGTCGGTTTGGCGATGACTTCCACCGCCCCGGCAGCCAGTGCCTGCAGCGTCACGTCGGCGCCCTTTTCCGTGAGCGTCGAACAGATCACCACCGGCGTCGGTCGAGTGGCCATGATCTGTCGCAGGAAGGTGATGCCGTCCATGCGCGGCATTTCCACATCCAGCAAGATCACATCCGGCCAATTGACTTGCATCTTCTGCAAGGCCAGCAGCGGGTCCATCGCCGTGCCGATCACCTCGATGTCCTTGTGACCGGACAATAACTCCTGCATGACCTGACGCATCACGGCAGAGTCGTCGACGATCATGACCTTGATACTCATTGCGCCTTTTTCCCCCAACTGCGAGGCAATGCCAGAGGTGCCCCGTGCCGCACCCAGACATCACCATTGGAAAGATCGAAACGCAGGTAACGATGCCCCTGTCCGCCCAGGTCGCAGCTCACGACCGAGACACCTTCGGCACGCAGGCTCTCCTCGGCGAAACGAATATTGCGCAGGCCCACGCCATGATGCCCGTTGGTCCCGGTCAGGGCCTGGGCGCCGCCGAACAGCTTGGCTTCGCAGTCACGGATATCCAGACCGTTTGCCCAGGCCTGGCCTTTGAGCCAGAGCACGGCTTCTTCGCCATATCGACCGTCCAGCGCCTGAACGGAATCGCGCAGGCGCGTCGGCAACATGAAATGACACAGCCCGCCCAGCTTCTGCACGGGGTGCCAAAGGGTGATGGTGACGCAGGAACCCAGTACCGTTTCCACCTGGCATTGGCCACCGCCAAAGAACCAGCCACCGGGTTTGATGAACAGTTTTTCACTCATGCACAGACCTTGCGATAAACCGAGGGGGTGACCAGTTCCAATGGCAAACGCGAGTCGTGCAAGGACTCGGAATGACCGACCATCAGCCAGCCCCCCGGCTTCAATCGTTCCACTACATTGCGCAGTACCAGCAGCTTGGTCGGCTGATCGAAATAAATCAGCACGTTGCGCAACAAAATCAAATCGAACTGCCCCAACGTACTGTCCTGTTGTGTCAGGTTGCCCGTGATGAATTCGACGCGCTCGCGCAACGCCGCCTCGACCAGAAAATACCCGGTGTAACGCCCGGTTCCGCGCAGGCAATAACGCTTGAGATACGGTGCCGGGATTCGCTCGCCGCGGCTCATCGGATACAACCCGCGTCGGGCATTGACCAGCACCTGGCGGCTGATATCGGAAGCGGTGATCGACCAGGGTTTGGGTGAGCGAAAACTGTCGAGAATCATCGCCAGGGTATAGGCCTCCTCCCCTGTCGAACTGGCGGCGCTCCACACCCGCAACTCGGGGCTGGCATGAAGAGCCGGAATCACTTTGTTCTGCAGCAGGTCGAAATGCTTGGGCTCACGAAAGAAATAGGTTTCATGGGTAGTGATCAGGTCGATTGCCGTCTCCCGCTCCTCCACACCGGCCTTGGACACCAGCAGGTTGTAGTAGGCGCGGTAATTGTCCAGCCCCAGGGCAGTCAAGCGCTTGGAAAGCCGGCCACACAACAGCGGCTTTTTCACCACCGTCAACTGGAGGCCGATCTGTTCCTGGAAAAACTGCTGAAACAGAACGAACTCCTGATCGCTGATGGTCGACACCAGGGCTTTGCACGCGCTTTCGACTGCCATCAATTGCTTCCTATTTGTCGAGCGAGGCCATGCCAACCAATTCGCGGATTTCGTCCACCGACAGTACCTGGCGTATATCCAGCACAATCACGAACCGTTCGTTCTGACTGAGGATGCCGGCGATGAAGTCTGCGCGGATACGCGCGCCAAAGGCCGGCCGCGCATCCAGTTGATTGGCATCGACGGCCAGTACTTCGTTGACCGCATCGACAATGATGCCCAGCATCTGGGCTTCGTCGTCCTGCACGACTTCGACGATCACGATGCAGGTGCGGCGACCGATGACCGTTCGCTCATGGCCGAAACGAATCGACAGATCGATCACCGGTACCACCGCTCCGCGCAGGTTGATCACCCCGCGCAGAAAGGCCGGCATCATCGGGATTTTTGTCAGGCCACCGAACTCGATGATTTCGCGGATATGTTCGATGGGCAGCGCGTACAGCTCTTCACCCAGGGTCAGGGTGAGGAACTGTTGCGTCAGCGGCGTATCGGGCAGGGCCGGTGCACGGCCCTGATTCAGTGTTGACGAAGGCATGGCGAGAACCTCTTAGAAGCGGGTGAACGCTGCTTCATCGACAATCTCTTCCTGGGAAGGACGTCGCATCGGTATGACCTCGGCCCGTTGCGCCTTGCGCGTCGGGGCCAACACGTGGCTGGGCTTTTTCAGGGCTTCATCGCCAATGCGGAAGAACTGGATCATCTCCTGCAATTGCACAGCCTGGGTGCTCATTTCCTCAGACGTAGAAGACAACTCTTCAGAGGCCGAGGCGTTGACTTGAGTGGTCTGCGCCAACTGGCTGACCGCCAGATTGATCTGTTCAAGCCCGGTGTTCTGCTCGCGGGAGGCCGCGGTAATTTCCTGCACCAGATCGGCGGTCTTGCGAATCGACGGCACCATCTGGTCCAGCAACTGCCCTGCCCGCTCGGCCAGGGTGACGCTGTCGGTGGCCACGCCACCGATCTCCTGCGCGGCCACCTGGCTGCGCTCGGCCAGTTTGCGCACTTCGGCCGCCACCACCGCAAAACCTTTGCCATGGTCACCGGCACGTGCCGCTTCGATGGCGGCATTGAGCGCCAGCAGGTTGGTCTGGTAGGCGATGTCGTCGATGATGCTGATCTTCTGCGCAATCTGGCGCATCGCACCGACCATCTGCCCCACCGCTTCGCCGCCTTCGACGGCATCCTTGGCCGATTGACTGGCCATGCTGTCGGTGACTTTGGCGTTCTCGGTGTTCTGCGCCACGGTGGCGGAGATCTGCTCGACCGACGCGCTGGTTTCCTCGACGTTGGCCGCTTGCTCCGAGGCGTTCTGGCTCAAGGCTTCGGAAGACGCTGCCACTTGCTCCGAGGCGGAGGCCAGGGAATCGGCCGTCATGCGCACATCGCTCATGATTGCCCGCAGGCGCACCACCATCAGTTGCAGGCTGTAGAGCATGCTGGTGTTGTCGCCCTGGCGCAGTTGCACCTCAACCGTCAGGTCACCACCGGATACCCGCTGCAGCACATCCATGGCCGTGGCCGGTTCGCCACCGACCTGACGCACGATCATGCGGGTGATCAGCAGACCCAGCGCCAGGGCCAACACGAAGCCGCCAATCATCAGACTGATCATGAAGGTGTTGATGCCGGACACGATCTGGTCCGCTTCCTTGTTGACCGTTTCAGCCGTGGTGCTGTTGACCTCCACCAGACCGGATACGGTTTTGAGCACGGCTTCGAACAAGGGTTTGGTTTCATTGCGCAAACGCTGCACGGCTTCGGTCATCTGCCCGGCCTGCATCAGCTCGTTCACGCCCCTGATCGAGGCCAGATAAGCGGGCATCTGCTGATCGTACTGCTCAAGCAGGCGTTTTTCGGCATCCACCAGATAGGTCTGCCGATAGGCCGCCAGCAGCTCCTCGATCTTGCGCATCGAGTTGGCGTTCTCGGTCATCTGGAAGGCTGTCATGGCCGGATCATTGAGAACCACCGAGACATAGGCCCGGCGGTTATGCTGCACCAGCTCGACCTGCATTTTGTTCAAATCGCGAATCGGCACCAGTCGATCGCTGTACATCGACGTCATCAGATCGTTGACTTTGCCGATATTGATAACCGCGGCCAGACCGATGATCAGGGCGACCAGGGCGACCACCAGGAACGTCGAAATGAGCTTTGCACCCAACTTCAGATTCGCGAACCACTGCATATTTTCTCTCCGACGACTTAAATTAATTCATCACACTGCGATTGACGTCAGGTGCAACTTCCATGGGGCGCCCGTGTGTTTCGACTGACAATGCGTTGGCCCGTTGAAGCAGATTGGCGACATCCAGGATCAGGGCCACACGCCCGTCCCCCAGGATGGTCGAACCACTCAAGCCACGGCTTTTCTGGAACAGCATGCCCAGCGGTTTGATGACGGCCTGGAACTCGCCAACGAGTTGATCCACCACCAGCCCCGCGCGATGCGACCCGTACTGCAGCACCACCAGGCTTTCGCGTGCACTGCGCGCCCCGGTAATGCTGAACAACTCGCGCAGGCGCAGAAATGGCAGGGGTTCGCCGCGCAGACTGATCAGGTGATGACGCCCCTCCTGTGGAGGCAGATCGACGCACTCGACCACCTGCTCCAGCGGCAGAACGAAGTGCTCCTCGCCGACCCGGACCTGGAACCCGTCGATGATCGCCAGCGTCAACGGCAGGCGAATCCGCACCGTGGTGCCTCGACCGAATTCGCTGATCACTTCCACCTCGCCGCGCAGCAGCTCGATGTTGCGACGCACCACGTCCATCCCGACACCGCGCCCGGACAGATTGGTGACCTGCTCGGCGGTGGAGAAACCCGGTTCGAAAATCAGCCGGTAGACTTCGGCGTCGCTCAGCAGCTGGTCCGGCTGTACCAGGCCACGCTCCATCGCCTTGCTCAGAATGCGTTGGCGATCCAGGCCACGGCCGTCGTCGCTGACCTCGATGACGATACTGCCGGACTCATGGTAGGCGTTCAGGCGCAGCGATCCGCTGGCGACCTTGCCGTTGCTCAAGCGTTCCTGCGCCGTCTCGATGCCGTGGTCCATGGCATTGCGCACAATGTGCATCAGTGGATCGGCCAGCCGTTCGACCATCGACTTGTCGAGTTCGGTGTCGGCACCGGTCACCAGCAACTGGATGTCCTTGCCCAACTCCTTGGAGATGTCACGCACCACGCGGGGAAAGCGCTGGAAGACTTCGCCGATCGCCACCATGCGCAGGCTCAGCGACGCATCGCGGATGCTCTCGACCAGCACCGACATGGATTGGGCCGCTTCTTCGAGCATGTCCATGTCCCGTCGCAGCGCGTGCAGATTGGTCGCGGCACCGGCGATCACCAGTTCCCCCACCAGATTGATCAACTGGTCCAGCTTGCCCACTTCGACCTTGATGAATACCTGCTCGTGAACCCGCTTGTCTTCGGCACTTTTCTGTTTGTTCAGGGCAGCGGTCATGACCGGTTGCGCCACCAGTTGCTCTTCCAGCAACAGGGACCCCAGAAGCGGTGCCGGTGCCACTTCGAGGCGCTGGCGCTCCAGCACTCGATCAAGCTCGGCCTGAGTGAGTGCACCGACTTGCAACAGGATTTCGCCCAGTCGCTGAGGCGACTCGGGCAACGCCTTGATCAGCCGCAGGTATTCTTCGACCCGGCTGTGGGGTGCCAGGAGCGTGAGCTGGCAATCATCCCGGACAAACTCGAACACATCTTCGATGTCCTGCTTGCCGGCGTCCGACTCGAACTGCACTTCAAAACCCAGATAGCAGCTCTCGGCATCGAAGCTGTCGCCAATGGGCAGTTGATCGGTCACCGTTTGCAAATTGACGATACGGCCCAGCTTGCCCAGGTAGCGCAGGAAGGACAGCGGGTCCATGCCATTGCGCAACACATCGGCCGACAGGCGCAGGGACAGATGCCAGCAATCGCTGTTCACCGAATCGGCGGACGCTTCTTGCCCGCACGATTGATCGACCGGTACCGCTTCGACTTCCGCCCCCGGATCGCTGTGCGTGCGGTCCAGGTACTCCTGCAGTTGCGTCAGCAAATGAGCGCGCAACACCGCATTCGGCTCCTGCGCCTCGGTGCCCTCCTCCACGGCCGTGAGCAGGCTGGCGATGTAGTCACCGCACGTCAGCAGCAAGGAGAGCATCGCCCCTTCGACAAACAGCTCGCCGGTGCGCACCTGGTCGAGCAGGCTTTCGGCCACATGGGTGAAACTGACCAGCGACTCCAGGCCGAACAGGCCCGCGGAGCCCTTGATGGTGTGGGCGGCACGGAAGATCGCGTTGATCCGTTCCTCGGTATAACCTTCGTCCTCGATCGCCAGCAGCGCCTCTTCCATCGCGGCCAGCAGCTCGCGCCCCTCTTGCACCAACGCACCACGAGCGCTGTCCAGATTCATTGGATGACCTCCTCTTGATCGGACGCGCCTGACGTCGTATCCCCCAGTTCGCCGACCAGGTTGAGCAGCTCCAGCACTTCCCACACGACCGCAGAGTGACGGACAAAATTGACGACCTTGTTCTGCCGCACGGCTTCGCGTTCCAGCACCAGCAGCAGTTGCACGCCGGCGCTGTCGAAGTCCTCGACGCCCGCCAGGTCAATCAGCAGCTGTTGGTGCGGGTCCAGGGCCTGCAAGAGTTCCTGCCTGAGCTTGGCCGCGCTGTAGATATTCAGCTCGCCGACCAGGCTGAGGCCTTTTATTCCGGCGCGTTCAAATTGGCTGATAGTCGCCATGGCAATCGGGCCTCTAAGGCAGGATCAGTTTGGATACGGCATCGAGCAATACAGGCGGCTGAAACGGTTTGACGACCCACGCGCGCACGCCCGCTGCCTTGCCTTCGCTCTTCTTGGCTTCGCCCGCCTCGGTCGTGAGCATGATCACCGGGGTGAACTTGTAGGCGGGCAGTTGCTTGGCTGCCTTGACGAAGGTGATGCCGTCCATGACCGGCATGTTCACGTCCGAGACGATCAAATTGATCTTGCGACCATCGAGCTTGCTCAGGGCGTCCCGACCATCGAACGCCTCCACGACGCTGTAGCCGGCATTCTTGAGGGCGATGCCGACGACCTGCCGAAAGCTGCTGGAGTCGTCAACGATCAACACTGTCTTAGCCATGAGAGAGCCTCTTGTTACGATCTTCGGAAATTCAGAAAAAGGTCACGGATGACTGTTCGACCTGGGCCTGGCTTTCGCCGCCATGGATACGGGCTTGCTCCAGCGTCGTGTAACCGGCCTCCAGTGCCTGCAGCCAGGCGTCGGCATCCAGCGGTGCGACGTCGTGCATCCGCTCCAGCAGGCGGCGCATGTCCGAGGTGATATGGGACGTGATCTGGCTGACCCGGTCCTGGAACTGCAGGTCGACCATGACTTCATTGACGGTGTGCTCCACCTCGCGGCTGGAGGCTTGCAGCAGCGTGATCCGCTGCTCCATGCGGTCGATGCCCTGGGTCAGTTCGCCCAATACCTGATTCACGATGTGCTCGGCTTCGCGGATGTTGTGCTGCTCGGTCTCGGCAACCTGCCCGGCATGCTCGATCAGTTCGTGCATGGAGCCCCCCATCACACGCACCTTTTCGGTGATTCGCGCGCCTGTTTCACCCGACATCGTCGAGAGTTTTCGCACCTCGTCGGCCACCACCGAAAAGCCGCGTCCGGACTCACCGGCACGGGCGGCTTCAATGGCGGCATTGAGCGCCAGCAGGTTGGTTTGCGAAGCAATCTTTGCGACGTCTTCGGCCATGTGGAACAGCTCGTCGACGATGCTGCCCAGGGTGTGCACTTCGGCCTGAAAGTGTTCACGCTCGGCGCGGGTCGCATCCAGCGCGCTGACTGCCTTGGGCAGTTCGACCTGGGCGTTGCGCATCACCTCGAACACACCGTCGCCATGACTGTCGTCGGCGCTCAGGGCAATGGTTTCGCCGACCTGGCGACTCATGGCGATGAACTTCTGGGTCAGGCCGTCGGCGGCGGTTTCGGTTTGCGAGCGCGCCAGCCCGACCTGCCTTTCCCACAGCGGCAAGACGCTGGAGAGCAACGTGCGCAAGGCCTTCAGGCCGGACGTGTCTTCATGTTCAACGGGGATTTCGGTGCCTGGCACAGGAACGGCGGGTACCTGACGCCAACACATCCAGAGGCAAAGACCCTGAATCAGGGCAGCAAGACCGGCTTTCCACCACACGTCTGCCAAAGCGAAGCCAACCCCGATGGCCAGCAACACCCCGACAATCAGCACCCAAGGATTACGCGCCTGAGTGCGCTGCGTTTTCCGCTCCATCAGACTCACCCCATCGTATTGTTTTCATGCAGGGCTTCTGCTGCCGGAACAGTGTGTTCAGCCAATGAAGACTGCTGGCAGAGGGCCACGCCATTTGCGGCCGATTCTAGAGAGGGGGCAGGAAAGCGACTACGAGGCAATTACCGGAACGGACTAGGTAAAATACCCTACACAGGCTCGGGTACCGATCCTGTGCATGCCTTCGGAGGGACTGGGGCAAAGGCGCGAACGGCGCCTTGCCGGCAGGGTGCTGCGGCTATTTGTCCAGATCCAGAATGCCGTGGCGGATGGCGTAAACCACAAGCCCGGCAAGATCGCGAATGTTCAGGCGCACCATCAGTTGCGCCCGATGAGCATCCACCGTCTTGACACTGAGATTGAGCTGATAGGCTATTTCCTTGTTGGTTTTGCCATTGACCAGCCAGTAGAGCACTTCGCGCTGACGTGCAGTCAGGGTCGCTTCCTCGGGTTCCGCACCTTGAGTGTTCATGGCTTCGATCACACGACCGGAAATTTTCGGACTCAGGTAACGATGGCCGTTCAACACCGCTTGTATCGCCATGCGCAGTTCGACTTCGGCGGCGTCCTTGAGCAGATAGGCCGAGGCCCCCATCTGCATCGCCTTGAGGACGAAATCCCGGGTGTCATGCATCGACAGCAGGATGACAGGCAACGAGGGCCAATGAACGCGCAACTTGCTCAACGCTTCCAGGCCGGACAAGCGCTCCATGGTGATGTCCATCAGCAGAATGTCCGGCTTGTGCAGCGCCAGCAACCGCTCGACGTCATCGCCATCACAACCCTCGGCGACCACCGAATACCCCCAATCTTCCAGCAGGACCCGGATACCCGCGCGCACCAGGTTGTGGTCATCGACCAGGACAATTCGAACCGTCATGCCTCGTTTCCTCGCTGGGTATCACACTTGTCCGGCACCACCACCTCGACCCGGGTCCCCTGCCCCCGGATCGAGGTCAGCACACATTCGCCACCCAACAGTTTTGCCCGTTCCGCCATGCTCATTAATCCCATGCCACTGCCACCCAACAAAGCATCGTGATAGTCAAAGCCGCGTCCGTTGTCGGCGATCCTCAAATGAATATTGCCAGCGACACGCGCCAGGCTGATCTCGACGCGCGTGGCGCCGGCATGCTTGAGCACGTTACTCAGCGTTTCCTGAAAGATGCGGTACAGCGTGATTTCCACGCAAGGCTCGGCGCGCGGCTGCAGCTCGACACAATCGTGCAGGCAATAGACGGGCAGATCCGGCAGGTAGTTGTCGATTTGCCAACGCATGGCGGCCACCAGCCCCAGGCTGTCCAGTTGCGCCGGACGCAACATCCGCGACAGATCGCGCACCTTGCTCAACGCTTCGTCGGCAATGCGTACCAGCATGCCCTGGCGCTGCTCGATCCTGCCCCCCAGATGGCGCTGGATACCGGCGCCGCTGATCTTGATGCACGTCAGCAACTGCCCGATATCGTCGTGCAACTCGCGAGCGAGGTGACGACGCTCACTTTCCTGCACATCGATGATTTGCCCGGACAAGCGTTGCAAGCGACCGTTGGCCGCCTCCAGATCGCCTTGCAGCCGCCGGTGCTCGCTGACATCGCGCAACATCACTTGAATGCAGGTCTCACCCTCCATCAGCAGCGGCCGTGCAGCCATCTCGACCTCGAACTCCACACCATCGAGCCGTCGATAGTGGCGCGGCAGGAATGCCGGCACGTGATCCGGCCCCAGGACGCGCTCAAGATCGTCCAGCAGCTGCGGGTGGAAGCAAGGGTCCACGAGCTTGTAAATGTTCTGCCCGATGAACTGCTCCACCGAGTCGGCGGCAAACAGTCGGGCGGCGGTCAGGTTGGCAAACACCACGCGCGAGCCGCGGAAAATCATCAAGCCTTCGGGCAGCAGCTCCACCAGCTCGCGATAATGCCGCTCGCCCTCGCTCAAGCGTTGCTCCACGCGCTTTTGCTCGGTGATATCGAGCATGGCGCCCAGCAGCAGGGGTTTGTCGTTGTGCGGGCGCAACTCGCCACAGATCAGAATGTTGCGCAGATGACCGTCAGGCCGGCGGATTTGCAGCTCGATATCCAGCCGTTCGCCGCCCAGCGCCCGCTCGAAGGCTTGCCGGGCGCAATCGCTCTGCTCGGGCACGATACGATCGAAGAAGTCGGTGTAAGTGTTCTCACCGCTGATGGCGGACAGCCCGACAATGCGCGCGCACTCGTCGGTCCAGGCGGCGTTTTCATTGCCCACCTCCCAGGACCAGACCCCCAGGCCGGCAATCAGTTGCGCTTCAAGCAGTTTTTGTTGCGACAGCTTCAACTCGTTCTCGGTTTGCTGCTGCACCGAGATATCGTGCAGGCACGCCAGGACGTAAACGTTCTTGCCCAGTCGAATCGGCGACAAATGCACTTCACAGAAAAACGTGCCCCCACCGTCGAGCCGCTTCAATTTCAACGTCACACACATGTCGGCGCCGCTGGAGGCGTCACGCAGCAGTTGGGCGATGAGCGCCGGCACCTGGTGACTGCTCGGCTGGTCCAGGCAGCAAAGATCGGCAAACTGGTACCGGCCCAGGGATTGCGCACTGTCCACGGCGAACAGTTTGGCGGCGCGCTCGTTGGCTTCATGAATACCGGAAGGTCCCAGCAGCAACACACCGTCACGTATGGACTGGAACAACCTGCGATAACGGTATTCGCTGCGTCCGATGCGCTGCCAGGCGGCGTTCAGGCCAACGGCCGCACACACGATCACCAGGCAGGTGAGCACCAGCACAATCAAGGTGAACAGCCGCTGCTCGCTCAGTGGCGCCAGGTACTCCTCCGGCCATCGTGCAATGACAAATTGCAGCGGGTAGCGGGACACGGACTTGCGCACCAGCAGAATGTCCTGCCCCCATCCCTTGTGGATCCATTGCGGGCCCTCGGCGCCTGTGGCAAACGCCTGCTCCGGCAACTGCCCCTGCTGGCGATACACATTGCCCCGATCATCGAGCAGCACCAGGGAAATATCGAAGGTGTAGCCCAGGCTGGCAAAGTAATCGCGCTGACTGGTCAGCGGCAGCAACGCGCCAACCGTCAACCATTTGCCGTTGGGGCATTCATAGCGACGGAACACCGGCAGCCAGAGTTTTCCGTTCAGTTGCCGACTGGCCCCGAACCAGACCTTGCGACCGACCTCTTCGTTCGGCTGCCAGTCGATGTCGCGATAAGCCACTTCAGGTAGCGCCCAGTGCTTGTCCCCGGCGCCCACCATCAACGGCCCGCTCTGCGGGTCGGACCCGACAAAGCGAACAAGCTCGGTACCGACCTGGGCATCCGTCAGCGGCCAGTCCAGATTGAGCAAATGATTGGCCAGCGCATCCATGGCAAACCTTCGTTGCTCCAGCTCGTTGCCCAGGTGCCCCGCAACCGCCGCGGCCAGGACCTGGGTACGCAACCCCATCGAACGCTGTCGATCCTGCCAGTCGCGCCAAAGGCTCAGGCCACCCAGGCCCAGGATGAGGCTGAGCAAGGTCGTGCAACAGATCCATATCAACAGGCAGGGCCGGGAGTGCGGGCGGAATATTGTTTTCAGGCGCGACGCTCGCATTACAGTCCGTAACTCAGACTCGACAAGTAAAAAAGAGGTTGTATTGGCCAACACCCCGCAAGGCACGACCCGAGATTCGGGCAGCACTCGATCAGCGGCAGGTTTTCAGGCCGACAGGCTCACATTGGGAAGGTGAATCTGGAGTTCCGTAGAGCACACTACTACGGAATTCGACGGGACAATATTTGACCCGACGTACGTCGCCGAAATGCAGTTATGCCGCATTCATTGGCCGAAGAGGCAGCCGCCAGAGTAGTGGCAACTAGCCATAGCTCGACCATTATATTCACTTTCATTGTCGGTCCGTGACAGCTTTTTACTCGCAAGGCGTAGAGGATTTTACCTATAGACAATCACTGGAAGGCTCAACGCATTTGAAGTTGCACAGAGCAGACGCCATGCGATTTCTCTGCGCTTGATACCCGCGCTTGCGTGTAAAGTAACCGCGGTAGAAATCTTATTCAGGAACACCAACCGTGGCTAAATCCTCCCTCGACATCACTGCCAACTTTGACAGCGGCAACATCCAGGTTGTCGACATCAGCGATCCACTCAAGCCCCTACTGGCCATCCGTCCCGATACCAAAAGCGCCCACTTCCAATGGTTCCACTTCAAGGCCAGCGGCCTGCATGTCGGCCAGGAACACTGGTTTCGCCTGAACAACGCCAGCCAGTCCTCGTACAACAAGGCCTGGGACGGATATCAGGCGGTCGCCTCCTACGACCACGTCAACTGGTTTCGCGTGCCGACCATCTTCGAAGGCGACTGCCTGCGCTTTTGCCTTGAAACCACGCAAACCCACGCCTGGTTCGCCTACTTTGAACCCTACAGCCGTGGCCGCCACGACTGGTTGATCGAGCAGGCACTGACCAAGGCCAGCACCGAACTGCTGGCCACCGGCAAAAGCGTCGAAGGACGTGACATCCAGCTGTTGCGCAAAGGCACCGGTGCCGAAGGCCGGCGCAAGGTATGGATCATCGCCCAGCAACATCCCGGCGAGCACATGGCCGAGTGGTTCATGGAAGGCGTGATCGAACGCCTGGAACGGCACGACGACCCGGTCCTGAACAAACTGCTGGCCAGCGCCGACCTGTACCTGGTGCCGAACATGAACCCCGACGGTGCCTTCCACGGTCACCTGCGCACCAACGCCATGGGCCAGGACCTCAACCGCGCCTGGCAGAGCGCCAGCCCGGAAATCAGCCCGGAAGTGTTTTTCGTCCAGCAACAGATGGAAAAGTACGGCGTCGACCTGTTCCTCGACATCCACGGCGATGAAGAAATCCCCTACGTCTTCACCGCCGGTTGCGAAGGCAACCCCGGTTACACGCCGCGCATCGAAAAGCTCGAAGAACACTTCCGCACCCATCTGAAGCACCTGACCAAGGACTTCCAGACCAAATACGGCTACACCCGTGACGAACCGGGCAAGGCCAACATGACCCTGGCCTGCAACAGCGTCGGTGAAAAATTCGACTGCCTGTCGCTGACGTTGGAGATGCCGTTCAAGGACAACAACGATGCGCCGAATGTGCTGACGGGGTGGTCGGGCAAGCGGTCGAAGCAGTTGGCAAAGGATGTGTTGACGACTGTGGCGGAGATGGTTGATACGTTGCGCTAGTGTCGTGGTGACATGATCTCTCTTGAGATCATGTCACCACGCGTTTACCGAGATGCGCCATTACTCAACTTTGACTCTTTTCCATCTGCATCAACTGCTTTTACATAGTAAATTGTCCTGCCGAATGTATCTGCCACGGTATAAGTCAAGCCTGTGACTTCGGCTATTTTTTTAACTTCTGGACCAGCAAGTATTGTGCTGTATACGTCGTACCGAACAGCCTTACTCACTGGGTCCCAGCCGAATGTGACATGGGTTATTGTTGATCCGGTTTTTTTGAAGTTTCTGGGTGGTCCGAATGCATAGGAAGACAGTCGCTCAGCATTCTCACGCCACACTCTGGCCATATCAGCCGTAGCTGCATCACCTATAGGTAATCCATTAGTATCACGCACTGCGGGAGTCGAGTAATACGGGCTACTGTTTCCGCATTGAGCAGTAAAGGTTTTCCCGTTCGCAAAGCCATAACCATAAGGAAATACACCTCCACCATCATGGGCACAATGCATGCCTCCCGCGTTGTGTCCTACTTCATGGCGAAATACTTCCATTGAATTATGATTGATAGTAATTCTGCCCGGTGCGAACCCATACCCTCCCGCATTATCTTCAGGATGACCACCAAAAACGCCGGCGACCATATCCGGCTCATATTGTTGAATGCCAGCGGAAAACAATCCCTCAATCTTATTTAAAGTATCACCAACGATTGGGTAGTTCTGCTCTATGACTTGCACCCCCACCAGTCTCATCGAAACATCATGAACCTGAGAGTTGCGCAGAGCCAAATTCACACCTTCCACCAGCGCTAATGCGTTGGCAGTTGCATCACCACCTCCAACCTCAACCGCCTTGCGAGAAAACCCAACCAGCATGTCAATGACATAAGGACCTGCCGTTGTCGATGGCTTGAATTTTTTAAGTTCCTCTTTATCTACGATCGCATCCGGCAATGTGTAGTTTTCAGTGGGATTAAGATTGAAGTGTCCCTCGCCCTTGCTATTGATCACGAACCATCCACTTTTGCCAGGCTCTTCAATGGCCGCAGTCAGACTCCCGTCCTTACCCCTGACTGTAATCAATGAGCCTATCGACTTATCCGGCATCCGCAAATTCCCGCTCTCAACGGTATACCCATCAATCACCTTCGAACTCGACCGTTCAAACACCCCCGGCTTGATCACCTCCGCATACAACTCGGCCGTCGACTTACTCGCCACATTCTCCACAACCCAACTTTTCGGCACACCAGGATCTGGCGGTGAAGAATGCGCACAAGCACCGAGCAATGCCGCCAATGACACCATCGACAGCGCGGAGAACACACGCCGAATGGAACACCCACCTGCAGTCTGGAACATGGTTCGTCTCCTTGAATGACACGATCAGTGCTGTTCGACTGGCCCCTTCGTGGCCACTGCAGTCTGTGAGCATTGAACGCGTCTTTTCGAGCAGGCGAAACTGTCAGAGTTGACAGGTGAAGCTATGGAAACTTCAACTTTCCGGGGCGGCAGCGGCCGGATAGAGATTCCGGCCGCCGCTCAAAATCAACCGCGATCCTTACCCCGCAACATGCTGTCCAGCACACCATCGCGGCGCACCCAGCCGTGAAACAACGCAGCCGCCAAGTGCAGCAGCACGGTCAGGAACAGCAAATACGCCAGATACCCGTGTGCCTTGCGCAGGAACGCAAATACCTGCGCATTGGCAGGCACGATCGATGGCAATTGCAGCGAACTGCTGAGCATCACCGGCTCCCCCGACGCTGAAATCATCGCCCAGCCCAGCAGCGGCAGAATCAGCATCAAGGCATACAGCAAGATATGCGAAGCCTTCGCCGCCAGTGCTTGCCAACCCGGCAGATCGGCCGGCAACGGCGGCTGTCGGGTAGAGAAGCGCACGAACAAGCGCACGATCACCAGCAACAGAATGGCCACGCCCAAGGGCTTGTGCAGGTGAATCAGCCATTCATGGCGCTGCGACACCGAAGCGACCATGCCCGCGCCGATAAACAGCATGGCGATGATCATCAGCGCCATCAGCCAGTGCAGCAGGCGCGCCAATGGGGCGAAGTGATTGGGTTGAGTGCTCATTGCCGGGTCTCCTGTTTGGCGGCGGGCAACTGGCTGACTTCGCTGGTGCGACGCAGGTAGGAATTGGAATAGCCGGCTGAGCGAGCGGCAAGCAACGGGTCGTCGGAACCTTCGATACCGGCGGGCAGCACCAGCGGATCGTAGTTGATGTCACGGCACTCGCCGTTGAGTTGCGGCTGGGTACTTTCCAGCACCAGGGTGCCGGCGTTCAACACCTTGCGCCCCTCGGGCCAGGCCTTGCTGGCGTCATTGACCGGGTCGCCGGGGTTGGCCAGGGTGATGTTCAACTGCCAACGCAATGGGCCGGCGGCGATGCGCTGCACCAGGTCTTTCTCCAGAAAATCGCCACCCTCCGCTGCCGTGGCGCCCGGCGCGTCCTGGGCCACTGGCACCATGCTCCAGCGCACCGCCTGGCGTTGGCCGGCCGCATTGACCAGGTAGAACGCATTGACGCTGTTATAGGTTTCGGTCACGTAACTGGCCGAGGGTTTGGCGGTCTTGATCCAGGCCAGAAACGGCGCGCTCTCCGGGTGCGAGCCGAAGAAGGCCGGCACCGCCTTCGGATCCGGCTTGCCGGTGGCCGGGTCGGGTGACTGGGCTTGCTGAAATTGATAGAACGCCTCGGGCGTACCCACCGGGAACACCGGCATGCTGTTCATCCCGGTGCGCCACTGTTGACCATTGGCCTGGGTAAACCGCAACGCCATGCTGCGAATCGGCACGGCATTGTCCGGCGCGTAGGGATTGCCTGCCGGCAGCGCGAATCGCCCGACCACCGGCGTGCGCGCTTCATTGAACACCTGCGCGGTGGAATAGCTGCGCGCCTCGCCGCTGCTTTCGAAATGGCCGATGACACAGACACCCTTGGCATGATTGCGGCGAAAGCCGGGATGCACGCCGTTGTTGGTCTCCAGCACATTGATCAGCTTTTTCGGCGTCAGGCGCTGTGGGTCGAAGGTGCCGTTGACGTAGGCAAATGCCCCGGCAACGACGGCTACGATTACGGCAATGCCGGCCAGGCGCAACGTCACACTGACGGCACTCAAGGGGGGCCGGGTGGGCGGTGATGATCGATCTACCATGAAAGACTCCAGGGCCATCGGCCACAAGTGAGATGAACCAGCCAGACGCACCACACGAGGGTTTATTCCCTGGTGCGGTATTTATTTTTCCGGACGTGGAATAACCTCCCATGCCGGGCGTCTTCCTGATCCAAGCGTAGTGACTGGTCAGCATTTGATGAACGATATCGACGAACAACTGAGAGAAATGATTCCCAGATTGCGCCGCTTCGCGCTGTCGCTGACGCGCAATGCCAGCAGCGCCGACGATCTGGTGCAGTCATGCCTCGAGCGGGCGCTGTCGAGTTGGGGAGACAAACGACCCGACGGCGACTTGCGCGCCTGGCTGTTCGCCATTCTTTATCGACAGTTTCTCGATGCGCACCGGCGCTCCCGACGCTATGCCCGCATGCTCGAATTTTTCACCGGGCGTGAAGAGGCACAACCTTCGGTGGAGCGCACGGTCATCGCTCAATCGACCCTCAATGCCTTCGATCAACTGCCTACCGAACAACGTGCGTTGCTGCTGTGGGTGTCGGTGGAAGGCCTGAGTTACAAGGAGGTCGCCGAGATTCTCGACGTACCCACTGGCACCGTGATGTCCCGCCTGTCCCGGGCCCGCCAGGCCCTGCGGCAAATCAGCGATGGCAAAATCACCCGCCCTGCCTTGCGGAGACTCAAATGATCAGCATGCCCCCCAGTGAACGTGACCTGCACGCGTACGTCGATCACCAACTCAGCGACTCGGACCGGCAGTTGGTGGAGACCTATCTGGCCGGCAATGCGCAAATCAGCGCCCGAGTGCGTGCCTGGCAGCAGGACGCCCAGCAGCTTCGCGCGGCACTGAGCGGCGCCTTGCAGCAACCGGCCAATCCGGACCTCGATCCGGCGATGATTCGCCAGCGCATGAAACGCCAGACCCGCCGACACCTGGCCAGCGCCGCCATGTTGCTGATCGCCGTCGGCATTGGCGGCGTCAGTGGCTGGCAGGCCCGCCAGATGACCCTCGTCAGCACTCAACTGCCCATGAGCGATGCCTTGCAGGCTTATCGACTGATTGCCCAGCAAGGCCTGCTGCCCGCCGATTACAAGGCCGGCGATGACGGCAACATGCAGGGTTGGCTCGACCGCTATTTCAACCAGGCCAGTCGCCTGCCCGACTTGACGGGCGCCGGGTTCAGACCGGTGAGCGGGCGTTTGCTCAGCACCGAACAAGGACCGGCGGCGATGGTGGTGTACGAGGATGGGGGCGGGCACAAGATCAGCTTCTACGTCCGCCCGCCTGGACCGCACAACTACCTGCTGCCCCGTGGCAGTCGCAGCGACGGCGGCTTGCAGGCCGAGTACTGGTCCGGCAGCGGCTACAACTACGCCATGGTCAGCCCGGCGGACACGCCGACGGCGCAGTTGCTCAAACAGACCCTCAACTTCTAAACACCCCATCCCCCTGTGGGAGCGAGCCTGCTCGCGATGGCGTCGGGTCAGTCGATTTCAGTCGTGACTGACACTCCGTCATCGCGAGCAGGCTCGCTCCCACAGGGGACTAGTGAAGGCTTTATCCCTTCTCAGGAAGGCCTGGCCCGCAACCGCCGCCCGACCACATCCAGCACATCACAACCATCACGCAACGGGATGGCGCAGAGCAGTGCGAAGTCGCTGAGGATGAAGGATTCACATTCGATGGCGCCGCGCATGGACAGGTTCTCCAGCACCTGGGTGACGGCACGGATTCGGTAACTGGCCGCGTCGGTCAGCACGTCGAGGGGTGCGTGGGTGTCGACGAACAGCGTGGGCATTTCACTGCAGTTGCTGGTGAGCGCCATGAAGCGGTTGTCGGGGTGAGGGATTGGTTTTTCGTAGGGTGGGTCGGGATGGAGTTTTGTCATTTTTTGAGAACCTTTGGAGTATTTATCTGAAACTGCCAACGGCCTTTCCTACGGGCTTGGGTGGCAGCCGTGCGCGGGAGTAGGAAACTGAGGACTCCAACTCAGCCACGTCGAAACGTGTCCCGCACACAGCCGCCGCGAACGATCTTACGGACACGAATTAAGTGCCGCAATCAAACGACAGCGCTGATGCGCGTTGGAGTAAAGGGTTCCTACACCCTGCCACCGCATTCGCGGCGACAGGCAAAAGACTATCCACCGAGCGCATGCCGCACCAGTTCACGCAAACCACTACAACTTGAAGGAAACCTCCTAGGACATTGCCCAGAAAAGTCCTAGGACTCATCGGTTCAACTCAGCTCTTCCATCAAATACGCCAACAACTCCGCCTTCGGCGCAGGTGGCAAATCAGGCTGGGTGAGAAAGTGCGCCACTTTGCTGCGCAGCACCCGCTCGGAAAACGCCTCAAACACGCCCGGCTGCTCTTCACTCAACCACTGCACCAGATTGTCGATCCGGGTCGAAGCATCCCCGCCCCCCAAATGTTGCAACAGGGACTGCGGCACCTCCCACCACGGAAAAACCTTCTGCGTGGTCACCGCCCTGCCGCCCACCTCCACCGACTGCCCATTGATCAAACAGCGCGAGAACACCGGCAACAATTCAGCGGCATCGACCTCGGCCGTCTGCAGAATCGGCAGCAGGTAACGCCCGTCCCAGAAGCGAAAAAACACAGCCTTGCCATCCGGCAACTTCACCTGAGTCAGGCTGCGTAAATGCTCGACCACCACGTCCAGGCTCGCCGACGACACCGCCAGCCAACCCCAGTCACAAGACTCGGTGGTGGCCACCCATTGCAAAAACTCACTGTCCGTCGCGACAACGCCGACATAAGGCATCACCTCATTCCACTCGGCATATTCGGTGCCCGCCCAAACCGCACGCGGCCCCTGGCCACTTTTCGAACGCTGCCAAACCTTGAACGGCTCAGCGGCGCTGGTGCTGCTGAAAATGGCGAAGAGCTGTTCTTTCCCGGAGAGCGGGAAGTTTTGCAACCATGTACTTTGATCGATCATGATCGGTGTGGCTCTGCTGAAGGCGAGCCGGCGATTCTGCATGAGGGGCAAGTTGGATGGCCGAGGGGCAGGAAATTCAGAAATGCCCTACTGCATTTGAAGCCCCGGACTTCAGAAAGCGTTTGATCCGGCTACAGACAAACCGACAAAAACACAACCGTTCCTGTGGGAGCGAGCCTGCTCGCGATGGATAAAAAACACCGTGGGGTGTCAGGCTGCCAGCGTTATCGTTGACGACCATCGCGAGCTTGCTCGCTCCTACAGGCTCAAAACCCTACATCAAGCACCACATTGTCCAGATAAGTCCCCGCCGGCGGCGTCACCTGATCGGTATAAATCCTGGCGTTGTAATTGAAGACCTGACTGCCCGTGCCCAAGCCATTGCCAGGATTGACCTCGGCATCGCTGCTGGCCCGCCGCGCGCTGCCGACACTGCCCCAACGGGTCGTTCCGGCGCTCTTGAAAATGTCGTAGGCCAGGTAATTGCCCCCGGAGATCATCCGCCTGCGCCCGCCCACACTCACGGGGTTTTGCCCGTCGCTCAAACCTACGGTGTAGGCGCTGCCCTTGGTACAAGCCAGGTTGATGGTCTGCCCGGTCACCGGGGTGAACGCGCTGACCACCGGTGCACTGCCGAAGGCGATGTTCGGCGCCGTGATGGTGCAGTCGTTATTTACGGTCAGGCTGACCGTCAAGGTGGTGGTGCCGCTGTTGATATCCCGACCCAGGCACAAACTGCCTGCACCTATACCGGAGCAGTAGTTCCAGTTCCAGAAGATGCTCAGGGTTTCGCTGTAGACCCCGGCCGCGACGTTGCTGCCGAGGGTGGTTGCCAGATACAGGGGTACGGTTTTCGGCACCGTGCCGTTGAGCAGGCCAAGCGCATCGATGATGCCGTTGCGGGCGAAGTCGTACGCAGTGCCGCGGGTCAACGGGTAACTGGTGCTGTTGTTGGCGTAGAGCGTGTAGGCGATGACATCGCCGGTGGGCCCGAGCAGGCCGCTCTGGGACGACGTCACGGTGGCCCAGAAGTGATCGCTGCTGCTGAGCAACGTCAGCAGCGACCCGGTGCAACTCAAGCCGCCATTGACCGTGGAACTCGATTGCGCAGTGGTGCGCACGGCAATGGAACTCAGCGAACCAAAGGCCACCGGTGTGGTGCCGACCACCGAGCACAAGGCCCACGCAGTCCCCGGCAGCCATGGCGCCAGCAGCATCAACCACTTCACGGCGTTCATTGACACACCAGCGGTCCGATCAGCGGAATCTGGTCCAGGTCCATGTCGGCAGCGAACTGCACCCCACAGGTTTTGCCATCCGCCAGCGTCACCTGCAGGTTGTTTTGCCGCTGCAGGTTTTCCAGATACACCAGGCCGTCCCAGCCCACCACCGTATGAGTGCCGCTTTGCGGGTGGACGACACCGCTGCCCAGGGGCAATGGCTGCTGTTGCGCGTCCACCAGCACCAGGCTCGCGGCGATGACCCGATTCAGCGGGAATTCCAGCAGGTAGCCACTGCCCCGGCGCACGGCAATGCGTTGCTCGACGTTGGGGCTGCGCACATTGGCCGGCAGGTTCAGGGGATCGATTTCGTATTTGCCCCGGTAGTAGGCACTGGTCCAGGGGACGAGCAAGTGGCCGTTGCGGTCGGTGTGACCGACCGTCTGGTTTTCGTAACGCACCGGAATGTCCGCATAACCGTCGGTGCTGACCACCACAAAAGCATCGTCGATGCGATTGGCGGCGAAGACCTGGCGGTCCATCCATACCAGTGAACCGCTGGCATCGGCCCAGCGGGTTTCAGCGTCGCGGGTACCGTAGACGCCCGTCTGCAATTGCACCGATTGCAGGCGCCAGGTCAGGTCGGCCTGCCGATAATCCGGCCCGTCGCCCTTGGCGTAACCGAGATTGAAACCCACGCCGCCCTCGGTCGGCACCGCACTGCTGTAGTTGACCCGCTGCTGGCTCTGCCCGCTGTTGCTGCGCTCGCTGCTGATGGCCAGGCTGCCGCGCAGGTCGAACGGGATCACCAGTTGTGCCTGTACAGCCCAGTTGCTGTCACCGATTTCGCGGTTGGCCGATAGGTAAAAACTGCTGTTGCGCCACAGGGGCTTGCTCCACGTCAGGTTGAGCAAACGGGTGCGCGAGTCATCCGCCGCACGCACATCGAAATACCCCGCGCCCAGGCTGCCCCAGCGATCGAGGTTCAGGCTCAGGGTTGCCTGTTCGCTGCGTTTGCTGAGGGTGCTGTAGGGATTGTCGACCCGCGTCAGGTCGGCGTACTGGTCACGCCGTTGCAAACGCTGCCAGGAAACGCTGAAGCGCTGGCTGCTGTACTGATAACCCAGGCTCAGTTGCTGTCCGCTTTCACCGTCGAACCGGCTCTGGCTGATGGCGCTGTTGAGCACCCCGACATTGCCCAGGCGCACAGCGCCGCCGATACCGCCGAGGGCCAGGTCGTCCGCGGCCTCGGCGTGGCTTTCCAGGGTGAAATGATCGCTCAAGCCGTAACGCAGGCTGCCGGACGAGGCGCCTTGCCCATAACTGAAATCGCGAAGGCCGTAGTCCTGGCGCAGGGTACCGGCGGCCAGGGAAAAATCGCTCATGCCTTGTTGCAGCAGGTTGCTGGTGACGTAGAACGGCACCGTGGTCGACACCTGTCGTCCCAGGGCATCGGTGGTGACCACCACGGCTTCGCCGGCACCGTTGATGAACGGGATGTTGGTCAGGGTATAAGGGCCGGGCTGCAATTCGGCGCTGCTGGATTTGTAGCCGTTGATGAACAGGTCCACCGTCGACGGCACCGCCGCCTGCCCGGCGAACTGCGGCAAGGGGTACGTCACCAGGTCCGGCCGCACGCCGAAATCCCTCGACAGCTGCACCCCGCCCAGACGCACTGAGTTGCTCCAGGGCAAGGCACCGCTGACCAGATCGCCGGCTTCGTAAGTCAGCAGGCGCTCGTCGTCGGAGTAACGCCAGGTGGTGTCGTAGCGCAGGTAGCCGTTGTTCAGCGTGTTGACCGCATCACCTGACAGGGTGCGGCGATATTGTCCGGTGTTGGACAGGGTGCCCCAGCTGTCGAACAGCCGTACCTCGTTCCAGGCAGCCAGGTAGGTGCCGGCGTCATCGGTGTCGTTGAGGTACAGGTCATAGTTGAGCAAGGCGCCAAAACTGCTCAGCGCCGGCGTGCGCGGATAGACGTCGCGACGACCGACGAACTGCTCGGGCAACCAGTCCGGCGGTACGTCGAGCAGCAATCGCTGAGCGTGGCTGTCGTACTCGCTGCGCAGGCCCGGCAGGTTGTCCAGGTTGACCTCGGCGCCGATGTCTTGCGGCAGTTTCATCCCGGTCTCGCGCAACGCACCGGCCGGCACGAAGAACTGGCCGTTGCGCTGCTCGACCGCCACGACTCGTCCGGTGTTCATCTGGTTGACCACCAGTTCCAGAAACAACTGCGCATCGGCAACAGCCTCCATGCCACTGGGCGGAGGCGGCAAGTCACCGGCCCCTGCGTGATGAACGACCACCAGGCTGCACATGCAGCCCACCACCCACAGCGGACGCTGAATACCGCGAGCCCAACCCTGGCTCATTACCGCTTTGAGTCCGTCAATGGACTGCTCCCTTGTGTTTCAGGCCACACACGATCCCTGTGGCAGCAAGCGAAGACGGCTACACCCTCATCGCGCGGCTTTGATGCTCTGCACCTGCGGCGCACCATTGACCCGGACCTGCAAGGCCGGGTCACCGCTGATCGCACTGGGCGCGGGCCAGCGCATGATGGCGCCGGGCAAGACATAGCCCAGCAAGCCGTCCACCACAGGCCGACTCTGGCTGCCTTGCTGGAGGGCCACATCGGTCAGCCGCGCATGCACGGCGCCCTGGTTACGCACCTCGACATAGGAACGCCCGTCCACCACCACCGTGCGCCAGCTCAAATCCGGCAGGCCGATGCCTTTCGGGTCGCGCGGGCGGGTGCTGTCCTGTTTGCTCCAAAGACCTGCGCCGTAGGCAAACAGTGGAACCGAATAGCGCATCTGAAAGCGGATGGCCGCGGCGGTTTTGCCCTCGGCGGCGGTTGACGGTGCCGCCGAGGGGATTTCATCGATGATGATGCGGTAGGCCAGCTCCTGCCCCGGCGGGATGTCACGGGTGCGCGTCAACCGGACCAATTGCTTCTGGCCCGGTTCGATCTTCGCCACCGGCGGGCTGCCGATCACGTCGCGCTGGTTCTGGTATTGATCGCTGAACCCGCTCTGGCTCCAGGCAAACACGCGGATCTGCAGATTGGCCGTCTCGCTGCCACGATTTTCCAGCCACAACGCGCTGGCCTGCTGATCGGCTTCGAGCACCGGATCGATCGGCCAGATCAACACCGAACTGGCCGCCTGCACGCTGGCCGCGCCCAGCCACAACACTGCCAGCAATGCGTGACGCACGACCGAAGGCCTGCGCGAAAATAAATACATGTGCCCGCTCCTTATGCCCCTCAGGCCTGGTCCATTCGCCCGGTTACCACGACAGCTGCACCTGCAGCACATCGCTGTAGGTCCCCCCGGGTTGATTACCCGGTAACTGCACCTGACCGTAAATGGGCAGGCTGATGTTGTTCGCATCGCTATAGGCCACCGCCACGCTTTGCCCGATGCCCAGGCTCTGGCTGAACGCCGCATCGCGAAACAGTTGATACGCCACCCGGTTGCTGCCGGTGCTGAGCTGCATGTATCGCCCGCCGCTGTTGTACTGCCCGCCATCGACCGTCATGTTCAGGGTCACGCCCGGTGTGCACTGCAACTGCACGCCGCCGGTCAGTGCCACCTGTACCGTACCCGTGGCCAGTGCCGAGCGGCTGCCGAACGCCAGGCTGCCGTAATTGGAGCCCCCGCCGACCACCAGGCAACCCGCCGTCACCGTGGCACTGACCTGAAAGCTCTGGCTGGTCGCCCCCGCCAGCGGCAACGGCAAGCCACCGGCACAGAGCAAGAGCAGCGCGGCACAGCCCTGGCGGACCATGACATCAGAACGTCAGTTCGACAGCGACGGTATCGGAGTAGGTACCTGCCGGTAATCCCGCCTTGCCCACGGCCTGGCCGTAAATATTCACGGTCTGCGCCACGCCGGTGCTGGGCGCCAGGTTGATGACGCCGTCGATTGCCAACAGCTGCGAGTGCCCGGCATCGGTGTACAGGTCGTACGGCACAAAGTTGCCATTACCGTCAGCCAATGCCCGGGTACCACCCGCCGATTGCCCGTCGTGGGCACCGGCGCGCACCTTCACCGATGGCGAGGTGCCGCTTGAGCACAGAATCGACAACGCCCCGCCGCCACCGCCCAGCACCTGAGCGTTGGCCGTGGTGAACAGGCTGTTGGCCGTACCGAAGTTCAGTGCGCCGAAATTCAGGTTGCTGGAACCGCCGACGCCATTGACCTGACAACTGCTGATCAGGATCAGGCTGGAGGTGATCTGGCCGGTGACCGTGGTAGCGGCATTGACGCTGGTGACCATCGCCAGGCCGAGCAACGACAAACCTATCCTTGATTCAAGCATACGCATGGTGTCCTTCCTCTAGGGGGTTACCAATCGAGTGTCACCGTCAGGGTGTCGGTATAGACACCGGCCGGTAGTGCGCGGGTATTGGCCACCACCGTGCCAAATACCGGAATCGGAATTTGCGCCCCGCTGGTGACGGCGAAGTTGTGTTGCTGGCCGATGTTGTAGCGCTGGTTGCCGGAGGCATCGAGGAACAACTGATAGGCGAGGGTCTGGTTGCCGTTGCTCAGGCGCCGGGTCGTACCGTCGCCGTGGCTGCCGCCATCGATGGTAACCGTGAACCCGGTGACCGACGGGTTGCAGGCAACGTTCAACTTGCCGCTGACGTTGTCACTGAGGCTGGCCTTGATGGGGGTGCCCCAGGTCGGACCCTGCTGGCCGAAATCCAGCGTGCCCAGGCCGCCGACCGAGCTGCCGGGGCGGCTGCCGTTGGTCACTTCGCAACCGGCGATCAGCGTCAGGCGCGCCTGGATCTGCCCATCGATGGCCGCCTGCGCGACACAGGCCAGCCCCGACAGTGCGCTTGCCGTGCCAAGTATCAGGAGCTTGCTTGTCATGCCATCCATCGCGATGTCCTTCCGGTGCGAATCACGGTCGTTCGTTCTCGAACGCCCCCTTCCCTGCACAACCCGGATCCACCAGGTTGCCTTGCGCTCATGCGCTTACCAACTGACGGTCACCTTCACCAGATCCGAATACCGACTGACCCGCGGCACCATGGCCAGGGGTTCGATGCGGGCATATAAAGGCAAATCCACCGACCCGCTGTCCGGTACCCGACCGCCTATCGGCACATCCACCCCCAACGCAATACGTCGCGCAGGGTCCTGAAAGAGCCGGTAGGGAATGGGTTGACCGAGATTGTCGTCGGCGGCCATGAAGCGGACATCACCGACGCCACCATGAAGCCCACCGTCGACACGCAGCTGATAGGGGGTATCGGGGTTGCATTCCAACCGGGGCAGGCGCTCGTTCATCAGCGCAGCACCCAGTGGCCCGGCAGGATTGTCCAGACGCGCGGTGCTGCCGAAGTCCAGCACACCCAGTTGCTCGACACCTGCACTGCGTTGTTGCCCGACCAATTGGCAGCCACGCTGCACGTCGACCCGCACCTGCACCTGAAACTCGGCGGCCGACACCGCCGCGCCGAGCCCGGCACCCACAACGGCCAACACCACGCATCCTTTCACGGCCCCATTCCTTGTGAGGGGTGACTTGTATCGTCAGAGGTTAGCAACGCAGCGGGAATTCGCCAGCAAGACAACGAAAATTGGATCCATCAAAACGGAAGCGTTTTGTACTTTCCAGGCGGTTAAACAACGCGATAACCACGCGAAAATACCTGTACAAGACGTTGTTTTCTGTCCAGTAATGCCTCGCGTCCCCGCAGACATCGCTGGAAGCACATTCCTCCCTCTGGTTACACTACGCCGCGCAGTGCCAGGAGCCTGCCTGAAGATTACGGGGTGACATCACAGTGGCTGTTCGACCGCCAAAACGTTCGCGTCTCGCACCACGCTGGCCGTCGTTGCGCCGCCTCCTGGGCAAGGCCGATACACAGGCCACCCATGCCATGAGCGGTCGGGTCGTGCACGACTACTTTCAGCACAAGGCCCGCGCCCAGGGTTATACCCTCAGTCACAGCCAGCAGCGCGTGATCGAGTGCATGGCACAACACGCCTCGACAATGCTGGATACGGCGGCGAAAACCCTGCCCGGTCTTTACCTGCATGGCGCGGTGGGGCGCGGCAAGAGTTGGCTGCTCGATGGCTTTTTCCAGGCGATCCCGGTCCAGGAAAAGCAGCGCCTGCACTTCCATGGGTTTTTTGCCCGACTGCATGAGGGGATGTTCCAGCATCGCAATCAGCCCGATGCGCTGGCGACCACCCTCGATGCGTTGTTGAGCGATTGCCGGGTGCTGTGTTTCGACGAGTTCCACGTCCATGACATCGGCGATGCGATGCTGATCACCCGGCTGTTCAAGGCCCTGTTCCACCGGGGCATCCTGCTGCTGGTGACCTCCAACTATCCCCCGGAAGGCCTGCTGCCCAACCCGCTGTATCACGCGCGCTTCAAGCCGGTGATCGACCTGATCAATGCGCGCATGCAGGTCATGGAAGTCGGCGGACCGCACGATTACCGCAGTCAGTCCAGGTCTCACGTGCATCAGCTGTTTACCCAGGGCCGATATATCTGGCCCGCCACCCAGGCACAGCGTCTGGCAGCGAACCTGCCCGCCATGGATGCGCCGACAATCGCCCTGCCGGTCGGCACACGCCAGCTGCCGGCCCGCTACTGCAAGGACCGCACCGTCGGTTTTACCTTCAGCGATTTGTGCGATCACCCCACCGCCGTCATGGATTACCTGGAGCTGTGCCGGCGTTTCGATCACTGGATCATTGATGCGCTGCCCAATCTGGCCGATTGCTCCATTGCCGCCCAGCAGCGTTTCATTAACCTGGTGGATGTCCTGTACGATCAGGACAAGCATCTGGTGCTGCTCGGCCAGCGCTCGTTATGCGAAAGCCTGGGCGGCGAAGCCATTGACCTTGCGCGCACACGCAGCCGGTTGGGGCAATTGATGGATTCGCGCCTGGCATAGATTTTTAGCCCGTCCCGGCCGTCAGTCGCTATCATGCCGCCCACTCATTCGATCGATGGCCAATCCGTTCATGCACACCCTTGCACAACTGCGCGCCGGCACGCTGGCGGGCATCACCCGTCTGGACCTCAGTTGCGGCCTGACAGAGTTCCCCCGGGAAATCTTCGACCTGGCGGACACCCTGGAAGTGCTCAACCTCAGCGGCAATGCCTTGAGCAGCCTGCCGGACGACCTGCATCGCCTGACCCGGATGCGCGTGTTGTTCTGCTCGGACAACCTGTTTACCGAACTTCCTGCCTGCGTGGGCCGCTGCACGGCGCTGACCATGATCGGCTTCAAGGCCAATCGCATCAGCCATGTCCCGGGCGATGCATTACCGCCGCAGCTGCGCTGGCTGATTCTCACCGACAACTGTATCGAGTCGCTGCCGACCGAACTGGGTCAGCGCCCGCGCCTGCAAAAACTCATGCTCGCGGGAAACCGATTGCAGGATTTGCCCGAAAGCCTGCAGGACTGCCATCGACTCGAGCTGATCCGCATCGCCGCCAACCGCCTGACCGAATTGCCTCAATGGCTGCTGTCCCTGCCCAGCCTGACCTGGCTGGCCTATGCCGGCAACCCGCTGGAAACCGAAGCCGCCCTTGAAACAACGAACGCCATTGCCTGGTCGCAACTGCACCTGGAACAACAACTCGGCCAGGGCGCTTCCGGTGTGATCCATCGGGCCACGTGGGCAGCACCGGGCCGGCCCGCCAAACCTGTCGCCGTCAAGCTCTACAAAGGCGAAATGACCAGCGATGGTTCACCGCTTCACGAAATGAGCGCCTGCATCAGCGCAGGTCTGCATCCGAACCTGATCCGCATTGAAGGCCAGATTGTCGATCACCCGCAACAAACGGCCGGGCTGGTGATGCAGTTGATCGAGCCGCAGTTTCGCAATCTGGCCGCGTTGCCGAGCCTTGCGTCCTGCAGCCGCGATGTCTATGCCGAGGACACCCGCTTCAGTGCCGACGTTGCTCTGCGCATGGCCCGCGGCATTGCGTCGGTAGCCGAGCACCTGCACCGCCAGGGCATCACCCATGGCGATCTCTACGGCCACAACATCCTGTGGAACGAACACGGCGATTGCCTGCTGGGCGACTTTGGCGCGGCGTCCTTTCACGCCACGACGGACAGCCTCGAAAGCCGTGCATTGCAACGGATCGAAGTCAGGGCGTTCGGAATTTTGCTGGGAGAATTGCTGGCGCGGATCGACTCGGGGTTGAGCGACGAACTGCGTGCAAGGCTGCAAGACCTGGAAGAGCGCTGCTGTCAGCCCGATGTACTGGCACGGCCGGGTTTTGTGCAGATCATCGAGGAGCTGGGTGACCGGTGACCGCTACGCGGTCATTCGCGAGCGGGTCATTGCGACCGGCTCGCGAAAACGCTGTCACGGCTGAATCAGCTCAACCGGCCAACCCGACAAACATGTCCTGCACGTCGTCATGGTTGTCCAGGCCTTCGAGGAAGGCTTCGACTTCAGCCATCTGCTCCTCGGAAAGACCGCTCACCGGGTTCTTCGGCTGGTAGCCGAGCTTGGCCGACAGCACGGTGAAACCTTGCTCGGGCAGGGCTTTCTGTACCGCGTCCAGGTCCGCAGGATCGGTCAGGAACAGGGTCGCGCCCTCTTCTTCACCGGCTTCGAAATCCTGAGCACCGGCTTCAATGGCGGCCATTTCCGGATCGGCATCCGGGGTGTCCGGCGAGGCTTCGATCATGCCGACATGGTTGAAATCCCAGGCGACCGAACCGGAAGCGCCCAGTTGGCCCTTGCGGAATGCAACGCGGATTTCAGCGACGGTACGGTTGATGTTGTCAGTCAGGCACTCGACGATCAGCGGCACCTGATGAGGCGCGAAGCCCTCGTACGTCACGCGATGGTATTGCACGGTCTCACCCAACAGGCCCGCGCCCTTCTTGATGGCGCGATCCAGGGTTTCCTTGGGCATCGAGGCTTTCTTGGCCTGCTCGACCACCAGGCGCAGGTGTGCGTTGGTAGCAACATCGGCACCGTTGCGCGCAGCAATGGTGATTTCCTTCACCAGTTTGCCGAAGATCTTGCCCTTGGCATTGGCTGCCGCTTCTTTGTGTTTAACCTTCCACTGTGCGCCCATTACTCACTCTCTTGTCTATGGCGCCGAGACATCTATTGGCCGACGCATGACGCCAAGTTTATACGGCCTAAAGTTGGCAATCGACCAAAAAATCTCGCCCTGAATCGACATCTTCGCCAACTGTTGTAGGGCCATTCTGAAACGTCGATTTGCCATGACTGCAACGCTCGGCGGTTTCGTACTCTCTTGGCCCGTACTCCAAGGCAGAAGCGCACGCGATGCACAACGACAAGGAAAGCCCTTTCAGCCTGACGCTGATCAACGACGACTTGAGTTTGCAGGTACTGCGGTTCGAGGGTCGCGAGGCCCTCAACCAGCCCTTTCGGTTCGACATCGAAGCCCTTGGCCTGGCCCCGGCCCTGCCGCTCGAACGCCTGTTGCAACAACCGGCGTGTCTTGATTTCGGACAAGGCCCTGGCATTCACGGCGTGCTGCACACGGTCTGCCTCCAACAGCACGGACTGCACCGGGTCGGCTACAAACTGGTGCTGGTGCCCGCGTTGCAGGCACTGGACCGGCATCGCTCCCGACGCGTCTTCGAACACCTCAGCGTACCGATGATCTTGCGCCTTTTGCTGCAAGCCCATGACCTGCCCGAAACCGGTTATCGCTTTGAACTTGCAACGGGCCACTATCCGCTGCGGCCGTTTTGCATTCAGTACGAAGAAACCGATCTGGCCCTGCTGCAGCGGCTGTGCGAGGAAGAAGGCATTCACTACCATTTCGAACATCATCGCGATGCCCATGTGCTGGTCTTCGCCGACGATTGCCTGAGCTTCACCCAGCAACCGCTGCTGATGCCCTTTCTGGGCGACACCGGCAAGACGCCGGCGATCAGCGAATTGTTCCAGCGCCATGACTCACCGCCTCCGTCACTGCAACAGAATGCCAACCATGCTTTCATCCAGCCGGCGCGCACGCTCATCGAGCAACGCCATCGCGACCAACGGGTCTGTCGCCACCTGGAACGCCTGCGTTGCCGGCAACGGCAGGTCCACGGCCAAAGCAATCACCGCGAACTGCACTGCGCGAACATCGTGCAAGTGGCCGAACATCCCTTGCCGGAGCTCAACGATCAATGGCTGGTGATCGAGGCGCGACATCAAGGCTGCCAGGGCTCGATACTGGCGCCGGATGCGTCGGACGCGGCACCCCACTATCGCAACCGGTTTACCGCCATTGCCTGGTCGACGGTGTTCCGCCCGCCGATCAAGCAGCCCAGACCCAGCATCACCGGCTACCAGCCTGCGCGGGTTTGCGGCCCGTCCGGACAACCCGCGACACTGGATGAACAGGGCCGGATACAGGTCAGTCTGTGGCCGGCCACGGACAGTGATCCGCTGCAATCGAGCGGTCTGTGGCTACCGCTTGCGCTATCGGCAACAGGTAACCACCTCGATCGGTCCTCACTGCCCCTGGCCGGCAGTCACGGGCAAGTCGCCTTTCTCGACGGCGACGTCGACCGACCGGTGTTCTGCAGCCGCGCAGTGCACCACCGCCCGTCTCGTCCGGCTTGCCAAAAGCAGCCTCGCCGCGAAAACCTTGCGCTGCTCGACTGGTTGCTCGACCCGCGTTGACCGTCAACCCTTGTCAGCCTTGCCGGCCGCCGCGGCGAACTTCGCCAGGCGTACATCCAGGCGCCGCGGCCGATGCCCCTGGTCTTCGGCGCGCTCCTTGCGGCGAATGGCGTTGCGCACCATCAGCGAGCCGAGGTAACGAATCGGCTCCGGCGGGAAATAGCCCAGCGGGCCATTGACCAGTGGCGAACGGGTCCAGGGATTATCGAGCCCCTGGACCATCGATGCGAGAATCTGCCCGCCCATATGACACGGGCCGACGCCGCTGCCGGAGTAGCCGAAACCGTAGAAGATATTGCCGCTGGCGCTCATCTGGCCGAAAAACGGCAACCCCGTGACCGAGCGATCCGACGGTCCGTTCCATGTCGCCTCGACCTTGACGTCGGCAAAAGCCGGGAAGAAATCCGCCAGGCTGTTTTGCAGCAGGCCGGCATAGGGCGACGCTTTGTCGAAAACCGGCAGCATTCGCCCGCCATAGGCGAAGGTGTTGCCCCCCTTGCCCAGCATGATCCGGCCGTCCGGGGTGTTGTGGTAGTAGTGCACGAAGATTCGCGAATCGAGCACCGTGACACCGCTGGTCAAGCCGATTTCAGTGAGCAGGTCAGGTCGGGGCTCGGTAATCAGCATGTCGCTGGAAACGATGGCCACGCTGCGTTCGAATTGCGGGAAGGCCCGCGCCATCCAGGCGTTCATCGCCAATACCACACGATCGGCACGAACGGTGCCATTGACGGTTTCAATGCCGGCGACCTTGCCTTCCTCCAATCCGGTCATGGCGGTGTGTTCATGAATTTTCACCCCCAGCTGCAAGGCGACGCGACGCAAGCCACGCACCAGTTTGCCCGGCTGCACACTGGCGGCGGCCGGGGAAAACCAGCCTTCCAGATGCTTTTCGGAACCAGCCATACGCTGCACATCAGCCAGCGGCCGCCGGCTGAAGGAATTGATGCCGTTACGCTCCAGCGCCGCAATCACGGCATCGGTCGAGCCCACCTGCGCACGGTTGGTTGCGGTGTACAGAGTGCCGTCGAGGCGGTAATCGGCGTCCACCGCGTACTGCTCGCAGAAGGCACCGATGGCGTGGATGCTGCGCTCGGACTCCTTGACCAGTCGCACCGCTTCTTCGACACCGAACAGCCGTTCGAGGGTGAAATACTTGGCCGACCACGACAAGGCACAACCGCCGTTGCGTCCACTGGCGCCGGCTCCGCAGATATCCGCCTCGATCAATACGACATCCAGTTCGGGGTTCTGCTCTTTCAGCATGATCGCGGTCCACAACCCGGTGTATCCGCCACCGACGATGCACACGTCGGCGCGGATATCGCCTTGCAGCGGTGCACAGGTGTCGGACGTGTCGGCTTTCAGGGCCTGGTCCAGCCAAAAGGGTCTCATGGGTCGATCTCCGGTCATTCGCCCGCACGCCGGCCTGCCGCAAAAGCAGCAGGCCGCGGGGGGCAACATTCAAGTACGCAGGGGTTTTACGTCCATCGCCCGGTTGGGAACGAACGGGTAGTTGGCACGCAGGCCGCCGGGGCGGCTGTTCCAGTGCGGGATCAGCACCAGCGCGGAGAACATCGCGCAGCCGGCGAAAACGATGAATACGGTCACGCCGTCGAAGTAACCCGGCAGCAGCCCACCCAGAACAGCTCCCACCGAGCCGCAACCGTTGACGAAACCAGCCGCCGTGGCGCCGGATTTGGACGTGCCGAAATCGATGGCGGCCGCACCGCTGATCATCGAGTCAGGTCCGTAGAGTGTCAGGCCCATGACGAACAACAGCGCCACCACCAGCATCACACTGCCGGTGTGCAGAGCCCCCATGAACAGGGCCAGGGAAACGGTCAATGCCAGCAGGCTGAGCACGCAGGCCGGCATGCGGCGAGCGCCGAACAGCTTGTCTGACGCCAGGCCGATCATGATCGGCCCGAGCAGGCCGGCCACCTCGAACGAGGTGGGAATGATCGCCGCACCGACCTTGCCTACCGAGGGCATCTGTTCGAAGACAATCACCGGTCCCCACAGCAGAATCGCGTAACGCGCCGGCTTGAGCATGAAATACGCCAGCCCCAGCACCAGCACCGTGCGGTTGCGCAGGATCTCCTTCAAAGGCTCCCAGACCCGGCTTTTCGCGCTGCTTTGCGCCGTGCTCGATTCAGGTTCCGGCTCCACGGCGGGCAGACCGACGTCTTCGGGTCTATTGCGTTGAAAGATGAAGAACAGCACGGCCACGATGGCGACCACTGCGGCACTGGAAATGAACGCCGCATGCCAGGTCCCGATCAGTGTGTAGGCCCACCAACCGGCAAACGGTGACGCGACCAGACCACCGAAGGCGTAGCAGGAACTCCAGAGCCCCAACACCCGACCGCGCTGCTCGGCAGGAAAGAAACTGCCGATGTTCTTGCACAGTCCCGACCACCCGGTCGATTGCGCCAGGCCCTGGACCAGCATGCACGTGGCGAAGATCGGCAATGTGGCGAAGTTGCCCATCACCAGTGCGGCGACGGCGGATATCAGCAAGCCACCGAACACCACCACCCTGGGACCGAAACGGTCGGCAAAGATGCCCCAGGTAAATTGGCCGACAGCGTAAGCGGTCAGGTAGATGGCATCGAGGTTGGCCATGGCCATCTTGTCGAGTGTAAACGTGGGGTCCTCGGCGATACCGAGTTTTGCCACGGAAAACGCTTTGCGGGTGAAGTAGAAAGCGGCGTAAGCGAGCCAGGTGATCGCGAAGATCTGCACGCGCCAACGCTTGATGGTGCCGATGGGGTTGTTCATTGTGGTTCTGACCTCAGGGTGTGAGTGTGCCGGCAGAATTGGAAGAAAACGCCTGTGTTCTTATTGTTGAGCACTGCGAAATCGCCCCGTCCCTTGGGGCGATTCCGGTCAGATGAGTCCTGCTGTTGCACTCGCAGGCTCATGGCCACGGGAACTGTAGGATCGACCAGTCACTGGGCTGGTGTCGATAAAACCAATTACTGACTAATAAATAAAATCGATTTATCGTATTTCAAATATAAGCTCCCCTTGTCACTGGAAACGTCATGTCGGTCTCCCACGCCCAACTCAAAGCCTTCCACGCCGTCGCCGTGCACGGGAGTTTTACCCTGGCCGCCGAACGGTTGTTTCTCACGCAACCGGCCATCTCCGACCAGGTGCGCAAGCTCGAAGAGCGCTTCGGCGTTTTACTGTTCCACCGCAACAAGCGCTCGGTACGCCTGACCGATCTGGGGGAACGCTTGCTGGGCATCACTCAGCGACTGTTCGTCATCGAGGCCGAAGCCCATGAGTTGCTTCAGGAGTCTCGCGCGCTGCAGACCGGCAGCCTGATTCTGGCGGTCGATGCCCCGGTGCATGTGTTGCCACAGATCGCCCGGTTCTGCGAGCGTTACCCCGGCATCAGTGTGAAGATCGAAACCGGCAATACCGATGAATCACTGTTCCGTCTGTTCAATTATCAGGCCGATCTGGCCTTGCTGGGCCGTGATGTCAACGACGAACGGCTGATCTCCCTGCCACTGCGCAATGACCCGATGGTGGCATTCGTCTCGCGCAATCACCCCTGGGCCAACCGCCAATCCATCTGCCTGGCGGATTTGGACGACATGCCGCTGGTACTGCGGGAAACCGGCTCGGTAACCCGCCAGACCCTGGAAGAAGAAATGGCCGGCGCCGGGTTTCGCATTCGTCCGGCGATTCAGGTCGAAGGCCGCGAAGCGGCGCGTGAGGCGGTGGTGGTCGGGATTGGCGTCGGCGTGGTATCGGCGGCCGAGTTCGGTGCCGACTCCCGGGTATGCGCCTTGCCGATCACCGACTGCAAACGGCGCCTGACCGAGACCCTGGTGTGCCTGCGCGAGCAGAGTTCGCGGCGGATAGTGGCGACCTTTCTGGAAATGGTGCGCGAGAGCCTTGCGTAAACAGGTTGGACCCCTTCGCTGTAGGAGCCAGGCTTGCCGGCGAAAGCGATCTGCCGGCCACCTTCGCCGGCAAGCCTGGCTCCTACAGGGATCACGCTACGGCCTATGTACCAGGCGCCAATCCAAAAAACGCCTGGATCAAGCGCAAATCCCGCCGCCGCTCCACGCACCCCATCATGTGCCGGTTCACCAACCCTTCGCCAATGATCGGCACCGCCGCCACGCGCGGGTCGTGGCTGACCTCTACCGACGACACCACCCCGACACCCAGCTCGGCCGCCACGGCCTCGGTCACCGCCTCGCGACTGTCGAGCTCCAGCAACACCCTGGGGCTGACTCTGGCGTGCGTACAGGCCTCGTCGAACGTACGCCGGGTGATCGAATCCGGTTCGCGCAACACCATGATCACCTGATCCAGCGCCTTGAGCGGTACACCCTCGGTCTTGTGCGCCCACCCATGGCCCGCCGGCACCAGCGCACAAATGCGTGACTCGCTCAGGGCTTGCAGGTGCAGCCCCTTGCGCGGTTCGACTTCTGTCAGCACCGCCACGTCGGCATGCTCGGACAACAAGGCGGCCAGGGTTTCCTGGGCATTGCCCAGGCGCAGGTTGACCGTAATGCCCGGATACCGCGCACGCAGTTTCGCCAGCATGGGCATGACCATGTGCGGGCCGTCCGCCGCCACTTCCAGGCGCCCGGTGAGCAACTGTCGGTTGGCCTCCAGCATCACCTGTGCCTCTTCGGCCAGCCCGAACATCGCCCGAGTGATTGCCGCCAGTTTGGTGCCCTCCTCCGTCAACTCCACCCGTCGCGCGGTGCGGCGCAACAGGGTGATCTGGTAGTGCTCCTCCAGCGCCTTGATGTGCCCGGTCACCGCCGGCTGGCTGATGAACAACCTCGCGGCGGCCCGAGTGAAGCTGCCTTCACGGGCCACGGCATCGAAGGCGCGCAGCTGGAACAGATTCATTAATAACTCTCACTGATGGTTGGCATAACAATAAACAATTTGATTGATGGCTCGGCAAATTGCAACTTAAGCCCCGTAGCTTCACCTCATCGATTGCGAGGACACGAGAATGAGTATTGCCGCACCCATCCTGCTCACCCCCGGCCCACTGACCACTTCGGCCCGCACCCGTCAGGCGATGATGGTCGACTGGGGTTCATGGGATGACCGTTTCAACCAATTGACCGCCAGCCTCTGCAAGCAACTGCTGGCGATCATCAATGGCGCCGACAGCCACCACTGCGTGCCCCTGCAAGGTAGCGGCACCTTCGCGGTCGAGGCTGCCATCGGCACTCTGGTGCCTCGCAACGGTAAAGTCCTGGTGCTGATCAACGGCGCCTACGGCAAACGCCTGGCGAAAATCTGCGAAGTGCTCGGCCGCTCGTTCAGCACCTTCGAAACCGCCGAGGACGAACCGACCACCGCCGCCGACGTCGACCGTCTGCTGCGTGCCGACACCGGCATCACCCACGTGGCGCTGATCCACTGCGAAACCAGCACCGGCATTCTCAATCCGCTGCCGGAAATCGCCCAGGTGGTCCAGCAGCACGGCAAACGCCTGATCATCGATGCCATGAGTTCCTTCGGCGCCCTGCCGGTGGATGCGCAACAGGTGCCGTTCGATGCCTTGATCGCCGCTTCCGGCAAATGCCTGGAAGGCGTGCCGGGGATGGGCTTTGTCTTCGCCCGCAAGGAAGCCCTGGCCAATGCCGCCGGCAACTCGCATTCGCTGGCGATGGATTTGCAGGACCAGCACGCCTACATGACCAAGACCGGCCAATGGCGTTTCACCCCGCCGACCCACGTGGTCGCCGCACTGCATGAAGCCTACCAAAGCCTCTCCTGAACAAATTCTTCTGTTGGTTGATGCGCTTTGGAGCCGC
>NZ_JBNNVQ010000020.1:0-76237 GCF_050280625.1 Pseudomonas sp. NPDC089569 | reverse complement strand
GCCAGGCTTGCCGGCGAAAGCGCCCGTGAAAACGCCTTCGCCGGCAAGCCTGGCTCCTACAGGCGAAAGCGCCCGTGAGAACGCCTTCGCCGGCAAGCCTGGCTCCTACGGGCGAAGGAGCCCGTGAGAACGCGTTCGCCGGCAAGCCTGGCTCCTACAATCACAGATCAATCATCAAGCGCGCAGGGTGCGGGTCATGCGCAACGCCAACACGCTGCCGCACACGATCACCGCCGCCAGCAGATACAACGCCGCATCGGTCGAACCGGTGGTGTCCTTGACCCAACCCACCAGATACGGGCTGAGGAAACCGGCCATCTGCCCCATGGAGTTGATCAACGCCAGGCCACCGGCTGCGGCGCCCGCGCTGAGCAGGGCGGTGGGCACCGGCCAGAACATCGGCAGGCCGGTGAGGGCGCCCATGGTCGCCAGGGCCAAGCCGAGAATCGCGATGGCCGGGCTGGTGGCGAAGTTCACCGCGATCAGCAGCCCCAGCGCACCCATCAGCATCGGCACCACCAAATGCCAGCGGCGTTCCTTGCGCAGGTCCGCCGAGCGGCCCACCATCAACATGAACACGGCGGCCAGCAGATACGGAATGGCGCTCAGCCAGCCGATCACCAGGTTATCGCTGAACCCCAGGTTCTTGATGATCGACGGCAGCCAAAAGTTGATCGCGTAGACGCCGCTCTGGATGCAGAAATAGATCAGGCCGAATGCCCAGATCGCCGGGTTCTTGAACACTGCCGATAGCGAATCGGAGGTGGTTTTGGGTTGGTTGGCCAGGTCGTGCGCGTGGTCGGCTTCCAGCACCGAACGCTCCAGCGGCGTGAGCCATTTGGCGTTGGCGTAGCTGTCGCTGAGCAGGAAGTACGCCAGCGCGCCGAGGATCACGGTGGGAATGCCCTGCAGCAGGAACATCCACTGCCAGCCCGCCAGGCCACCTTGACCTGCGGCGAAGTGGTTGAGAATCCAGCCGGAGAAAGGGCTGCCCAGCAAACCCGAGACCGGGATCGCCGACATGAACAGCGCCATGATGCGGCCGCGGCGGAAGGTCGGGAACCACTGCGAGAGATACAGCACCACGCCCGGGAAGAACCCGGCCTCGGCAGCACCGGTGAACAGACGCAGGCTGTAGAACTGAGTCGGCGTGGTCACGAACAGCAGGCAGGTCGACAGCGTGCCCCAAGTGATCATCATCAGCGCGATCCAGCGCCGTGGGCCGAAACGGGTCAGGGCCAGGTTGCTCGGCACGCCACACAACACGTAACCGATGAAGAAAATCCCGGCGCCCAAACCGTACACGGTTTCGCTGAATTTCAGCGCGTCGAGCATCTGCAACTTGGCGAAGCCAACATTCACCCGGTCCAGGTAATTGAACAGGTAGCAGATGAAAATAAAGGGGATCAAACGCAGGGTAATGCGTTTGTAGACGGCGTTTTTCTCGTCGACGATGGTCTGGGTAGCGGCGGCGCTCTGTGACATGGCGGCTCTCTCTTTATTATGATTTTTTGCGACGCGCAGGGTAACGTGGGTCGCCCGCAGAGTCTCGGTCACCCCGTAGGCGCTGTCTTTGTGCCTGAGCACAGGGTTTGCCGGCACAGCCTGTGCGGGTGAACAACCGCCCGACAATCTCGTTTGCAAGGATCCCCTCATGTTCGAACTCGATCACGACCTGGCCCAGGACATCGTCGACCGGGCGATGGCTATCCTGCCGTACAACGTCAATGTCATGGACAGCCAGGGCTTGATCCTGGGCAGCGGCGAACCGGAGCGCGTCAATACCCGACACGAAGGCGCGCAACTGGTGCTGGCCAACGGTCGCGTGGTGGAGATCGACGCCCAAACGGCGATCCACCTCAAAGGCGTGCAACCGGGCATCAACCTGCCGCTGATGCTCGACCAGCGCCTGATCGGCGTGCTGGGCATCACCGGCGAGCCCGAGCAATTGCGCACCTACGCCGCCCTGGTGCGCATGACCGCCGAGATGCTGGTGGGCCAGCGCAACCAGCAGTCGGAACAGCAATGGCGGCGCCAGCGTTGCGATGATTTGCTGGCGCTGCTGCTCAGCGAGTCCGGCGACTCGCCGCGACTGGTCGATGAAGCGCAGCAGTTGGGCCTCAAGCCACAGATGACGCGGGTGCCGTACCTGTTCGAGCTGGGTCTGGAACACGCTGCGGGGCAAACCGCTGAGGCACTCAGTGCCTGGTTGACGACCCGTCACCCTGACAGTTGGTGCGTGAGTTCGGCCAAAACCTCGTTGCTCTGGTGCCGCCCGGCCAGCCAATCGGTGGAGAACGAACGCTTGCTGGAAAAGCTCGACGCGCTGGGCTGGAACATCCTGCGCATCGCCGTGGGGGGGCAGGCCGACGGGCTCTCGGGCCTGCGTCGCTGCTACCGCCGGGTCGGCGACCTGCTGGCCTACGGGCGCGAGGTGTTGCCCCGATCGCGCTTGCTGACCCTCAACCGCTATCGGCTGCCGGTGATGCTCTGGCGGCACCGCAACGATGACGCGCTGGACGAACTGCTCAACCCGTTGCGCAAGGTCATGGCCAAGGACAGCAACGGTCAGTTGCTGGCCACCCTGCGCAGTTGGTGCGAGCACGACGGCCAGAGCCAGGCCTGCGCCGATGCGCTGGGCATCCACCGCAACAGCCTGCGCTATCGCATGGAGCGCATTGCCGAGATCGGCGGCGTCGACCCCTTGAAGCTCGACGGCATGCTGGCCTTGTACCTGGGTGTGCAGCTGCTGCCCCAGACAGACACCCATTCCCTGTAGGAGCGAGCACGCTCGCGATGGTCGTCAACGATGACGCGGGCTGTCTGGGTGCCCGCGGTGTCTGGGCCTCCATCGCGAGCGTGCTCGCTCCTACAGGTGAAGCCACGTTTTGTGGAAATGAACAATAATCCACTCAACCGCTTGTGCAGCGGCCCGGCGTTATTGTTCAGGCCGGCTGGCAGCATGGGGGCCTTGCAACCGGAGAATTGCCATGAAGATCGTCATTGCCCCCGACTCGTTCAAGGACAGCCTCAGCGCCCAGGGCGTGGCCGATGCCATCGCATTGGGGCTGGCCGAGGTCTGGCCGCAGGCGCAACTGCTCAAGTGCCCGATGGCCGACGGTGGGGAAGGGACGGTCGAGTCGGTGCTCGCCGCCTGCAAGGGCCAACTGCGCCGCACCGAGGTGCGCGGGCCGCTGGGCGCTACCGTCAGCGCCGCGTGGGGCTGGTTGCCCGACAGCCACGCCGCGATCATCGAAATGGCCGAAGCCAGCGGTTTGCAATTGGTGGCGGTGGATCAGCGCAATGCCTGCATCAGCAGCACCTACGGCACCGGTGAACTGATCCGCGCGGCGCTGGATGCGGGTGCACAACGGGTGATCCTGGCCATCGGCGGCAGTGCCACCAATGACGCTGGCGCCGGCGCGCTGCAAGCACTGGGGGTGAACCTGCTGGATGCCAACGAGCAACCACTGGCGCCGGGCGGCCTGGCCCTCGGGCAACTGGCGCGTATCGATCTGGCAGGCATCGACCCGCGTCTGGCCTCCGTGCGTTTCGACATCGCGGCCGACGTGAACAACCCGCTGTGCGGCCCCCACGGTGCCTCGGCGATATTCGGCCCGCAAAAGGGCGCATCGCCCGAGCAGGTCGAACAGCTCGACAGTGCCCTGGCCCATTTCGCCGATCACTGCGCAAGCGCCTTGGGCAAGGACGTGCGTGACGAACCGGGCAGCGGTGCCGCGGGTGGCCTGGGCTTTGCCGCCAAGGCATTTCTGGGGGCGCGATTTACCGCCGGAGTCGAGGTCGTGGCCGAGTTGGTCGGCCTTGCGCACGCAGTGGCCGGTGCAGACCTGGTGATCACCGGCGAAGGACGCTTCGATGCCCAGACCCTGCGCGGCAAAACGCCGTTCGGTGTGGCGCGCATCGCCCGGCAGCAGGGTGTGCCGGTGATCGTGATTGCCGGAACCTTGGGCGAGGGCTATCAGGCGTTATATGAACACGGCATCGATGCCGCCTTCGCCGTGACGAGTGGGCCGATGACCCTGGCACAGGCCTGCATGGATGCGCCGCGTTTGCTGCGTGAACGGGCGACGGACATCGCCCGGGTGTGGCAAATGGCCGCCTGTCACAATTGACAGTCATCGAAAATTCTCGAAAAAACCCTTAAGAAAACCCCCACGCCTGGCCGATATAAAGGTCAGGCGCACACACACCTGCGCCCGACAACCAACCTGGCAGGGATGCTCGCCGCTCAATCACCGAGAGCCCTCCCATGTCGTTGCGTAACCTGAACATCGCTCCCCGAGCCTTCCTGGGCTTTGCCTTTATTGCCTTGCTGGTCATCGTGCTCGGCGTTTTCGCCGTCAATCGCATGGGCACCATCCGCCAGGCGTCCGTGGACATGGAAACCAACCAACTGCCCAGCGTCGCGTTCCTCGGCAACATGACGGAAAACGTGCTGCGCATGCGCATCCTTTCCTTCCGGGTACTGGTCAACCGTGACCCGGCAGCGTTGCAGGATGCGCAAACGCGCATTGGCGTGCTGGTCGACAAACTGCGCACCGCCCAGGCCAGTTACGCCGCCTTGCCCGCCCAACCCGAAGAACTGGCGTTGTACAGGACCTTCACCGCCACACTCGACAACTACCTGCAAGCGCAGAACCAGATGATGGAGCTGTCGCGGCAAAACAATGTCGATGACATGCGCACCCTGATCAATACGCGTATCAAGGACGGTACCGATCAGATGGGCGAGCAGCTCAATCAACTGGTGGCGCTCAATGCCGGCTACGCCAAAACCGCTTCGGCGGACGCCGGCGAACATTACAGCAGCGCCATCACCGGCATCATCGCCGTGGCGGTGATCGCGGCGCTGATGACCGTGCTGCTGGCCTGGCTGCTGACCCGCAGCATCGTCACGCCGCTGGGCCGTGCGGTGCAGGCGGCGCAAACCATCGCCGGCGGCAACCTGACCCAAGCCATCGTGGTGGACGGCAAGGACGAGCCGGCGCAACTGCTGCAAGCCTTGTCGATGATGCAAGCCAACCTGCGTAAAACCATCGAGCAAATCGCCGGCTCCGCCACGCAACTGGGCGCCGCCGCCGAAGAGCTGAGCGCGGTCACCGAAGAGGCGTCCCGTGGCTTGCAACAGCAGAACAACGAAATCGAACAGGCCGCCACCGCCGTCAACGAAATGACCGCAGCGGTGGAAGAAGTGGCGCGCAATGCGGTGTCCACCTCCGAAGCCTCCAACCAGTCCACCCAGGCTGCCCGCGAAGGCCGCGACCGCGTGGTGCAAACCGTCGACGCCATCCAGACCATGACCCACGATGTGCAAAACACCTCGCTGATGATCGAGGGCCTGGCCGCACAGGGCCGTGATATCGGCAAGGTGCTGGATGTGATTCGGGCGATTGCCGAGCAGACCAACCTGCTGGCGCTCAATGCCGCCATTGAAGCGGCACGAGCCGGCGAAGCAGGGCGCGGCTTTGCCGTGGTCGCCGATGAGGTGCGGGCGTTGGCCCATCGCACCGCGCAGTCGACCCAGGAAATCGAAAAAATGGTCGCCGGCATTCAGAACGGCACCGGTGAGGCGGTGTCGTCGATGCAGCAAAGCAACCAGCGCACCCAGGACACCCTGGAAATGGCCCGTGCCGCTGGCGTCGCCCTGGAGCAGATCACCCAGTCGATTCACCTGATCAACGAACGCAACCTGGTGATCGCCAGCGCGTCGGAAGAACAGGCGCAAGTGTCGCGGGAAGTCGACCGCAACCTGGTGAACATCCGCGACCTGGCCACCCAATCCGCCGCCGGCGCCAACCAGACCAGCGCCGCCACCCACGAACTGTCACGCCTGGCCGTGGACCTCAACGCCATGGTCGCGCGCTTCTCCATCTGACCGTATCCGTATTCGTAACCGTGGGAGCCAGGCTTGCCGGCGAAGGCGCCCGTGAGAACGCCTTCGCCGGCAAGTCGGGTCGCCGCACCGCTGGCTCCTACGGTGTTGGGGGGGACCACAAAATAGCGGTGCGCCGCGAGCCTGTGGGAGCTGGCTTGCCAGCGATGGCGCAGTGTCAGGCAGTGGAGATGTTGGAGGTGATGGCCGCATCGCGAGCAGGCTCGCTCCCACACTGAACCTGCGTGAATTCAACATTTGTATTCGACGAATATCCCCTGTGGGAGCGAGCCTGCTCGCGATGGTCGTCAACGATGACGCGGGCATTGAGGATGCACGCGGTGTCAGTGAGGCGGGTCGAGCTGGTCGAGAACGCCTTCGCCGGCAAGCCTGGCTCCTACGGTGTTGGGGGGACCACAAAATAGCGGTGCGCCGCGAGCCTGTGGGAGCTGGCTTGCCAGCGATGGCGCAGTGTCAGGCAGTGGAGATGTTGGAGGTGATGGCCTCATCGCGAGCAGGCTCGCTCCCACACTGAACCTGCGTGAACTCAACATTTGAATTCGACGAATATCCCCTGTGGGAGCGAGCCTGCTCGCGATGGTCGTCAACGATGACACGGGCATTGAGGATGCGCGCGGTGTCAGTGAGGCGGGTCGAGCTGGTCGAGAACGCCTTCGCCGGCAAGCCTGGCTCCTACGGTGTTGGGGGGGACCACAAAATAGCGGTGCGCCGCGAGCCTGTGGGAGCTGGCTTGCCAGCGATGGCGCAGTGTCAGGCAGTGGAGCTGTTGGAGCTGATGGCCTCATCGCGAGCAGGCTCGCTCCCACACTGAACCTGCGTGAACTCTACATTTGAGTCCGACGATTATCCCCTGTGGGAGCGAGCCTGCTCGCGATGGTCATCAACGATGACACGGGCATTGAGGATGCACGCGGTGTCAGTGGGGCGGGTCGAGCTGGTCGAGCACGCGGTTGGCGGTGATTTCGGCGAGCATGATGCTGTTGGAGATGCCCAGCAGGGCATTGCGCGAGCCGCCTTCCAGGTGATCGACCAGTTGATGGACCATGACGTCCACCGAGGCCAGGGTTTCGACCAGGTACACCATCAGGGTTTCGCTCGACGCTTGCGGGTCGACGCTGAACAGGGTGCTGGGTGTGCGTGGCGTGGCCTTGATGTCGGCGGTGGAGGGAGGGAAGTGGAAGTCGAGGGCGCGTTCGGCGGCTTCGTTGAGTGTTTTCGAGTCGGGTTCGTACGGCGAGGCCGGGTCGGTGCCTGGCGGGTTTGGTGTTGGTTTGAACATTTCTTAGATTCCTGATGATGTGCCATCCCGCCTGCTGCTAAACGGGGAGGGTGGCAGCTGGACGCAGGTTAGCAGACCGGGGAACCTAAGAATCCGGCGCGCCCGAAGGCGCCCTGCGTACAGCTACCATCAGAATGCAGGCGCAAAACCTGACTGAGAGTTGCGTAGTACGTCTTAGGTTGTTCAGGGCTGCTAAACCCGATCACTGACACTCAGTGACCCGATTCAAGTTACCGACGGCCCCCAAGGCGCACAAGCCGGCGGATTCTGGCGTAAGCGTAGGCGGCGACGCAAGCGCTTGTAGCTTGCTTCAAGTAACTGCGCAGCCGCTTAAACAAGCACGTGCAGGCCGCGTTTAAAAGGCACATCCGTATCCCAGGCAACCTGTCGAATCCGGCGATTAACCGGAAGGTGAGGGTGGCGCGTTCGTTGAATTGAGATAGGGTTGTGGGCAGGGAAACCGCGCCACAGGAGAACACCATGCGCTACTCGACCTTGACCCAACGCATCGCCGGTGACGGCGCGGCAGCCTGGCAAATTCACGACCGAGCGCTCGAACTGCGCGAGCAGGGTGCCGATGTGTTGCTGCTGTCAATCGGCGACCCGGATTTCGACACCCCACAACCCATCGTCATGGCCGCCATCGACAGCCTGCTGGCCGGCGACACCCACTACCCGGCGGTGCGCGGCAGCGCGGGGTTGCGCCACAGCATCGCCCGACGCCACCAGCAGCGCAGTGGCCAGGCGGTGGACGGCGACCATGTGGTCGTGTTCCCCGGCGCGCAATGTGCGGTGTACTCGGTGGTGCAATGCCTGCTCGACCCCGGCGATGAGGTGCTCGTCGCCGAACCGATGTACGTCACCTACGAAGGCGTGTTCGGCGCCTGCGGTGCCAAGGTGGTGCCCGTGCCGGTGCGCTCGCAGAACGGCTTTCGGGTCGACCCGGCGGATGTAGCGGCGCTGATCACGCCCAACACCCGCGCCATGTTGCTCAACAGTCCGAACAATCCGTCCGGGGCCAGCCTGTCATTACCAATCTGGAAAGAGCTGGCTGCACTGTGCGTGCGCCATGACCTGTGGCTGATCAGTGACGAGGTCTACAGCGACCTGCTCTACGAGGGCGAACACATCAGCCCCGCCAGCCTGCCGGGCATGGCCGAACGCACGGCCACCATCAACAGCCTGTCCAAGTCCCACGCCATGAGCGGCTGGCGGGTGGGTTGGGTGATCGGGCCGAAGACCTTGTGCGAACACCTGATCAACCTGTCGATGTGCATGCTGTTCGGCATTCCCGATTTCATCCAGAACGCCGCGCAATTGGCCCTCGATGCCAACCTGCCGGAAGTGGCGTTGATGCGCGATGAATACCGCCAGCGCCGCGACCTGCTGTGCGAAAGCCTTGGCCATTGCCCGGGCCTGCGGGTCATTCGCCCCGATGGCGGCATGTTCGTGATGGTCGATGTGCGCCAGACCGGGCTGTCCGCTCAGCAATTCGCCGAGCGGCTGCTGGAGGGTTATGGCGTGTCGGTGCTGGCCGGCGAGGCGTTCGGGCCCAGCGCTGCGGGGCATATTCGCATCGGCCTGGTGGTGGACCGGTTGAAACTGGCCGATGCCTGTCGGCGCATTGCGTTGTGTGCGACAAGGTTGCTTGAGGCGCGGCGTGCCTGAAGTTTTCGGGCGTTTTCACTGGTTTCAACCCTGCGCAATCCCGTCCCTCCCTGCGCAGGGAACCGGTGCCTACCTGTCAACATTGACAGTTTCGCTTTTTCCTTCTTGAGCGCTTAATCCGCCCAAGGTCAGTTCGGCCTGCTGCGGGCACGGATGCATTTGCCCCTCCCGTGGCGCCCATGCTGTCGACCGACGCAATGGCCGTGGCGCCGCCCATGGCTCAAATGGCGTGACAGGAGGGAAAGAGCATGTCGATCAAACAGAATTTGCAATCGCAACAAGAGGCGAACAGTGCCTATCTGAAAATGCGCTCCGAGTATCGGGCAAAAGTTGCCGAAAAGGAGATCATCATCCAGCCCGAGGACTTTGCCGATAGCGCAACCAAGCTTTTGCACGGGCCCAAGCTCAAGGGTAACGGTGGGCTGAACGTGTATATCCCGCTGTGGGATGCCCTGCCACCACCGACTGTCAGGGAAACAGTCACGCTCATGATCGACCGAGGCAGCGGTAACTTTGAAACGGTGGGTTTCAAAGAGTTTGTGATCCCCGCGGGAGAAACGGCGTTTCCGGAAGAGTTTCCCTACAAGATGCTCATCTCGACCGACAGTCTTCCCGAGAACGCGACGTGTAACCTGAAATACGTTCACCGCTCTTACCAAGGCGATGAAGTTGACTCGCCAATCACTACGTTTTTTTGCGACAGGCTGCCGCCTTACAAACATGACCCGCCAGCCGCGCCGGTATTTACCGGGGATTTCCTCGACGATGATTCGCTGCCAGTGGGGGGCAAGCTCACCGTAACGATTGCCGGTTACCCGGATTGGCAAGCCACGGATCAAATCGCCATCTACCTGGTGGATGAAGACAACATCCCGGACGATCCAACCACCACCCCACCGATTTTTGCGGGCCTTGCCCCTGCACCGGGTATCACCGACAGCACCATCGAGATCGACGCTGACACTATCCGGGCGCTTGGTGATACCAGGGCGCTGATGACCTATGCCTTGCGCGACAAAGCCTTGAACCCCAGCCCTCCGGCCTTTTACAAAAAAGTCAGCCTCACGTTCGGGCCACTGCCCACCGCTTTGAAAAAGCCACGGGTGCCGCAAGCGGTCCCTGGTCCATTGACGATGGCCCATGTCCGCGATGGCGTGAGTGTCTGGATCGACAAATTCGACAACTTCAAAGTCAGAGATGAAATTCGTTTGAAATGGGGTGGGCAAACGCTGGAGGACTTTCCCATTCCCGGCAACGGCCTGCCCAATATCGAGGTTCCGGTGCTGCCTGCGCTGTTGATGCTTACAGACTATGGACAAACGACAACCGGGGTCAAAGACACCCTCGTCAGTTATCAGGTGGTCCGCAAAGGGCGGCCATTCGGTCCTGAGTCCGACACCTTCAAAGTCAATTTCGAGGTCGCGTTGCCCTGGCCGGACCCTTGGCCACCCGTGGACTGGCCCAACCCGATCCACCCGGACTTGCTTGCAGGTGAAGTCAAAAATTTCGATGGAACCCGAACCAATCAACTGACCCGAGCCGATCAGAACAAAGACGCCACATTCCACTTTGAATGGTACGCCGGTGCGAAGAATGGACAGGTCGTTGATTTTTACTGGCGGGGCGCTCGCGTCGCCGAAGCCCAGGTGACTTTTGATGACAATGACGATGAGCATGTACCGGGGGGGCCTTATTCCGTTGTCATTCCCTGGGCCTACATCAAGGAGGGCGGCAATGGAGATCCTGTGCCAGTTCACTATCAGGTGAGCGGCCCTGGCCTGGTGAACGATCTGCATTCGCAAACGACTGAGGTTGACGTCAACGCGATTGCCGTGGAACTGCCGCCTGCGAGTTTCCCTTCCTTTGCCGAGCAACCCGTACCGGAGTATCCAGGCTGCGGCGCGCTGGAGCCCGATGGCGCATTCAAGTTCGATGACGGCGGGATAACCGTCCCCCGAGGCCGAGTTGGTGACTTTGGACAACTGCGCCGGATCAATGCCCGTGTAGCTGTAGACAGCGTTGTTGGTACTGACGGTGCCACCCGGCCCCTGATAAGTCGTTCTCACGCTCGTCAGGTTATCGATGGCATCGAACCTGAACAGCTGACTGACAATCGCCTTGCCATAAGGGTCCACGGGCGGCTGGCTGCCCTCGCACTGATACTGTATCAGCCGTCCACGGAGGTCGTAGTCGTAGGTTTCATCGCGCAGCAACGTGGCGCCTTCGCGCAGTGTTCTGCTCACCAGCAAATCGGTTTCGTTGTAGACCTGCGTCAATGTCTGTTCGACGCCATTCAGATCGAACGTGCGCAAGGTCTCGCGCCCCAGTCCATCGTGCTCAAGGCTAATGGTGAGTCGCTGACCGCTGGCACTGTCCTGGGTGCTGATGGTCAGCGGTTGACCCAGGCTGTCGAAGGTAAAGCTCGACGAGGTGCTGCCCAGACGAGTGTGTTCCAGGCGATTGGCCGCGTCATAGGTGCAGGTCTGGGTCTGGTCGAGTACGTCGGTGTAACCGAGTAAAAGCCCCTGGCGACTGTAGTCGTAGCGCATGGTATGCACAGCGTCGTCCTGAACCCGAGTCTCGCTTTTCAGCTCACCGGTGCTGAAGTACTGACGTTGCAGCTCAAGGCCACCTTCCTTGCAACTGACCAGTCGGGCATTTTTGCCATCGCGCACGTATTCGGCCGGTCCCTGCTCGGGCAGGCGTCGCACGCTGGGTTCTTCGCCCAGTTGCGGTTGGTAGTCATAGACAATGACCTGGTTACTGGCCGTGGTGACCGTCGCCGGCCGGGTCTGCCCCGGTTTGTAGGTGAAACGTTGCTTGCGTCCACCGGTTATTGACTCGCTCATGCGATCCAGTCCATCGAACACCTGGGCGTGAACTCGACACTGATCGTGTCTCCCGCCTTTAGCTTGCCTGTCAGATCGGGGATGGCGACACGCAATACGACGCCGACGGCCACCTGATCCGCGATGAACAAAACCGCGAGCTGGAATACGACGCCCTGGGCCGCCTGACCCATGTCAGCGCCTTGCCCGGCGAAACACCGAGCGGCTATCGCTACGATCCGCTGGACACCTTGTCCGGGGTCGACAGTGGCGACGGCGCACAGTCGCAGCGCTTCTACCGTGACGGCGATCTGGCCAACCAGGTCCAGGGGGCCAACAGCAGCACCTTCATGCGTGGCGACGGGGTCGTGCTCGCCGAGCACCAGGCAGGTGCTGACCCAAAGTCCCTGATGCTGGCGTTTGATCAGAAGAACAGCGTCTGCAATGAAATCGGCAACGGTACTGCCAACGACATCGCTTACTCGGCTTATGGGCATCCCAGTGCTGAACGGTCGGTGAGCACACACCTGGGCTACAACGGCGAATTCCGTGAGGCGCAAACGGGGTGGCAGCTGTTGGGGAATGGGTATCGGGCTTATAACCCGGTGTTGATGCGGTTTCATAGTGCGGACAGTTGGAGTCCGTTTGGGGAGGGGGGGGTGAATGCTTATGCGTATTGTGAGGGGGACTCAATTAATAGAAAGGATCCGACAGGGCATTCGTGGTATGGAAATTTTTTACGGCTGTTTAGGCCAACTACTACCACTGCTTTTAAAGCGGGTGCACCAAGCGCCTTTTTAACGAACAAAAAAAACACGGCAGCATCGGTTCGGCCTATAAAAACTAAGGATGTCCAACGATTGAGTGATGTTGTCGAGCTTCGTGAAACACAGCTCTCCCAGTTGAAGAGAGAAAATCGGAACTTGGCTGGTGATAGTAAGTACGTAAAGAACTATGAGCGTAGGCATGGGAAACGTAGCTTCGTGAAAGATGTTCTTGCGTCAGAGGATAGCGCTAGCGAAATACTATCGAATGCAAAGACATTACATGCTTGGGCAAAAGATAATGTTGGCAAGCTAGGTATTACTCGTCAGTCAGCAGCGGAGTTGAAGAGTAAGGCTCAAGAGTTTGAGCTGGTTAAATTAAAAATCAGGCGGCAGGAGCGTGATGCATTCAATAATCTGAGGCAGAATAACGCGAATAGAAATGCTCAAAGAAACTACGATAATCGGTATCGGAGCAAGCCGGAGAAAAGTTATTTGGGGGATGGAAATTCGTAATGTTAAAGTAGAGTTCGGTTGTGCTGGATGGTGCTATCGATGTTTGATGTGCCATCCAGTTTTTAGATTAAAAAATTATTCAAATAAAATGGCTATTGTTCTCATCATCCTAATCCACTAACCCGAGCAAACTCCACCAACCCACCGTCATGGCCAAGCCCCAACTTGTCCATGGCGGTTCTTTTTTGCCGGCTGATGGTTTTTTCACTGCGGTTGAGTTGCGCGGCAATCTGCCGACCGGAAAGCCCCTGCACAAACAACCGCACCACTTCCAGTTCCCGCTCGGACAGGCTGGCCAACGGTGCACCGGCACCGTACGCGGGCAGGGACCCACTGTGCAGAATGTCGGCAAAGGTCGGGCATAAATACGAACGCCCCCTGGCCACGGACAACACGGCCCGTTTCAACTCGATCAAGGGGCTGTGCTTGTCGAACAGTCCGCTGACGCCCGCATTGAGCAGCGCCTGCAGCAATGAAGGGTTGCGCAGCATGGTCATCACGATCAGCGGAATATGGCTGAAATGGCGCTTGATGTAGCCCATCAACGCCAGGCCATCGGGAAAACGCCCGTAGGGCATCGCATAGTCACTGACCAATAGATCGCACGGCGTGCGCTGCAGGTGGTGAATCAGTTCGTCGGCGCTGTGGGCCTGGGCAACGATGCTCAAGCCTGAACCCGGCCGTGGGCACAACGCCGTTTCGGCGCCCATCAGTACCACGGGATGGTCGTCGGCCAGGATGATGCGCAACGGCTTTTTAGTCGGGTGCCCGGGCGATACGCGCGTATCGTCACAGGCACTGTCGAGGGAGGATTGGAGCAGGGAGCAATGAGGCGTCTGGTGCGGGTTCATGTACGGTCTCAACAGGGGGCGATGACACGCCGGCCACCGTACAGACACTGCTTCAAGGCATTTGAATCAACCCTTGATCCAGCGCCATGGCCATGGCGATCCAGCGCGACCTCACGCCGAATTTTCGGCGGATGTTGCAAAAGTGGTAATTCACACCGGCCTCGGTGCAGTTGACGATCTGGCCAATCTCCCAGGACGACTTGCCAGCGGCGCTCCACTGCAAGACTTCTCGTTCCCGGTTGGTGAGCGTTATCGCCGGGGGTTGATTGCACTCCTGAGGCTGGAAGCCGGCCGGGGTGGGTGATGATCGAACTGGTGCGGTGACGGAGCGGTACATTTTCGAATCTCCCATTCATCATCATTGACGGCGTGGGCGCGGCAGAATCTTCCTACAACGTAATGGCATGGTTCGCGCGGCCGTCCTACAGGCACCTGAGCGGAGCTGGAGGGACGGTTGTTTTATAGCGCGATTGAACGCCCTTGAAACCTGTCACAAATTACAGGTGGCGCACTGTAATCAGACACTCTTTAAGGCGCTGTCAGCGAAAGCTGCCAGGGTTGTAGGAGGCGTCTCTGCCTAAGTCAGTCGTTCACAATGAGCGCTAATTTTTTGATCGCATGGGGTTTTATTCCGGAGGCCTGAGGATGAGTGCTCGGCTCGCTGAAGGAAAAAAGCGATGGGAAGTTTCTTGAAGAAAACGGGCACGCGGCCGTACCCGTTCGTCGCATTGCTGGTGTGGCGTCGGGTTCAGCGAAAGGCTCGCCCATTGACCAGATACCCTGGCCACTCAGCCGCCACCGCGCAGGCGTACCACGTCGGTGCCGTAGCTGAACAGACTTATAAAACAGGTGGTTTGTTCATTGTTCTGTTGCTTTGAAACCGGTTTCGTTTTTGTGCAAAGAATAAGCTTTGCTGTGTACTTCCGGACCTAATCGCGAGCAGGCTCGCTCCCACAAGTGCACCGCATTCCAATGTGGGAGCGAGCCTGCTCGCGATGGGGCCAGTACAGCCACCAGGAAGCTCCCGGGGGCCGAACCCGCCCGCCATCCCCACGCCCAATATCCCGACACGCGGTGTTCAGACCAACACACTCATCCACGCCGACCCCAGCAGCAACAACGCCATGCACCGATTGAAGCGTTGCATGGCACGGGGCGAGCGCAACCAGCGGCCGGACCCGGCCCCGAGCAAGGCCCAGACGCTCATGCACGGCAGCGACACCAGAAAAAATACCAGCGACAACATCATCACCTGAGTCAGGCGATGCTCGCCGCTTGCGGCAAACACACTGACCACCGCCAGCGCCATCATCCAGGTTTTCGGATTGATCCATTGCAGGCTCGCGGCGCCCAGCCAGCCGAGGCGGGCCTGGGCTTGTTCGGCAGTGATGGCGGTGGGCGGGGCACGGAAAATCTGCCATGCCAGATAACTCAGCCATGCCACGCCGATCCATTGCATGACGGCTTGTGCGGCCGGCCAGGCCGTCAGCGACGACCCGGCACCGGTGCCGACCAACAGCACAAGCGCGGCGGCGCTGCTGCACGCGCCGACGATGATCGGCACGGCGGCGAGCAAGCCGTAGCGGGCACTGTTGCTCAACACCAGAATGTTGGTCGGGCCGGGCGTGATCGCGGCGACGAAAGCAAACAGCAAGAAGGGCAGTAACGTCGGGAAAGAGGACAGCATCGCAGGCACACTCCGGTGAAGATCGGTCAGTGGATCTTCACAACCTGCGGCTTACCTGTCTGGAAGATTTGAGCAGCGCTTGCGGTACAGCGCGGGTGTCATGCCATAGGCCCGCACAAACCAGCGGCCCAGATGACTCTGATCGGCAAACCCCAGGGCCATGGCCACGCTCGCCGGTTGCTCGCCACGGGCCAACATGCGCCGCGCCGTGGCGAGGCGCAATTGCACCAGGTAGGCGTGGGGCGCCATGCCGTAGGCGGCCTTGAACGCGCGGGTCAGGCGGAAGCGGTCGACACCGGTGACGGCGGCCAGTTGATCCAGACCGATGTCGTATTGCGCGTTGGCATGCAGGTACTCCCGCGCCTTCTGCGCCACACGCGGCAGGCGCGGGTCTTCGTTGTAGCGGGTGCGCCAGTGCAGGTGACTGGTCAAGCCATCCAGCAGCGCATCAAGGGCACTTTGGCGGACGATTTTCAACTCGCGCCGGTGCAGGGTTTCGAACGCCAGGCTGGTGGCGTGGGCCAGACGTACATCGCTGGCCAGGGTGTTGGCGAAACTCAACTCGCTGTTGTCCGGGGCCCTGTCGAATACTGCGCCGAGTTCGCGCCGCAACCACTGCGGATCGATGTACAGCATGCGATAAGTGAAGCCATCTTCGGTCGGTGCTTCGCCATCATGGATGTCGCCAGGCTCCAGCAGAAACACCTTGCCCGGTGTGCTCTGATGCCTGGCCCGCCGGCAGTTGAATTGCTGAACCCCTTGCTCGGTGACGCCCACCAGATAGCTGTCATGCCAGTGCGGATCATAGGCATGCCCCTCGAAATGCGCGCGCAGGGTCTCGATGCCGGTATCGGCGTCCTGGGCCAGGTCGAGCCAGTTGCGGGTGATCATGGGATGCCTGTGGGGTGGGGGGACCGCTTCATTAAACGCCTGTTTAAAGGGGGATGCCTAGAAGGTTTGTGCACTGATTGGGTGATGCTGCACTGCACAAATCCGCGGGCATAGCACAAAAAATCCGCAGTGCCACTATCCGTTCTGTCAGTTGTGCATCCCGTTGAGTCGGTTGAATGTAGGGCCTGAAAATCAACGTTTGTACAGGTGACATGAAATGGACCGCACAATGTCTTGCGATGAGGAAACGTCGGCAGGCTCAGAGATCGAAACTCAGGGTTATGAGGGCAACCGGATCTGCGCACCTGGCAATGTCCGGGGCTGGCGCAACTCTGCAACCAGTGCCGTGCTGACTTGGGATGAACCCTATTCAACCTGCCATTTGTGTCCGAATGCCAGTGGTTTTGAAGTCAGCGGAGCGGGATTCGCGACAAGGACCGTCACCCGACCGCCCTGTGAAATCACCGGGCTGAGGTTCGACGCCGAGTACAGGATTGAAGTGGTGGCCAAGGCATCGGCGACCAACGTTTCAAACCCAGGTTTTCTCTTTCTGCAAAAAATGCTGGCTCCCGGTAGACCGGGCATTCCCGTACCGAGCGAGCTGACTGCTGCGTCCGTCACCATGACCTGGGCGCCGTCCGCCCATGGGGGTGAAGACATCCGCTATCGAATTTACCTGAATGGATCGCTGATCAAGGTCGTGGATGAGCCAAACGTCAGTCTCAGGCATCTGCAAAGTCATACCCGGTACCGCCTTGAGGTGCAGGCGGTTAATGCGGCAGGTGTATCGGAACCTGCCATCACCGATTTCAAAACCCGAGTGCGCGTACCCACCAACGTGAGATTAAGCCACAGCAATGGGGCTTGCAGGTTGGCGTGGGACCCGGTTTTCAAGAAACTCCCGGCCCATGAAGTCTCCATCAATGGAAAGACATTTACCGTGGCCGCAGGACGTTGGGGATACAACTTCAGATTGGCCGATGTATCGCCGGGGCCGGTTCCACACCATTTGAGATTTTCCGTTCATGCGTTGATAGATGGGGATAGCTCTGAAGTCGTGACGTTGGAAAAAACCATTTCGGACGGTGTGCCTCCGAGCCGGCCGGGAACTCCGGTCGTCAGCGACATTACTGACACTTCGGCAAACTTGGTCTGGGAGCCATCAAGCGACAATGTCGGTGTTATGGGATACCGGGTTGTTCTCAACGGGTTCCTGGTTTTTGATACCCAGTCACCCCGCTACAGCATCAGCAAACTAAACCCGGGGGCGTATAACTATGTATTCGTGCGCGCCCAAGATGCGGATGGAAATCTCTCAAGTCGTAGCGAAATCACAGTATTTAAAACCACCGGGCAGGCGCCGGTACCTCGACCCAAGGCGCCGAATCTGGAAATTACGGCTGTCTCGTCTACGTCGGCGAAGCTTGAGTGGGGAAGGCTCGAGGGCGCGACCGGGGTCAGAATCGTTCTGAATGATGTGCACTTTGGCGATGTTCTGTTTGTTCCGTTCATTCCAATGACTAACTTGGTACCAGGCGCGGAGTACACCATCAGCGTGTCTGCATTTGATGTGTATGGGCAGCTATCGGAGCCGACGATAGTGACCTATGAAGCCCGGGACACCACGCCGCCGAGTAAGCCGGGCAACTTGAGAAAAACGGCCTCAACACTTGATTCAGTGACTTTGACCTGGGAGGCGTCAACGGATGATGTTGGTATTTGCGAGTACATCATTTACAGCAACCACCAGTATTTCGACAGTACCCCACTGACTGACTACACCGCCGTTGACCTACTTCCCGGCACTTACGAGTTTGAGGTGTGCGCCATGGATTTCTTCGGCAATGCCTCCGAGCCCGCCGCCATGATCCTTCGCATTGACGGTGCGCTATAGCGCACCTTTCACCCGAACAGCCCCGCCGCAATATTGATCGAAAACCCCAGTATCGCCGTATTGAACACAAACCCGATCAACGACTGCGCCAGCACGATCTTGCGCATTTCCCGCGTGGCCACGCCCACATCCGCCGTCTGTACCGCCACGCCGATGGTGAAGGAGAAATACAGGAAGTCCCAATAGTTGGGCGTGGTCAGGCCCTCGGCGAAGCGCAGCGCCGGTTCCTTGCCTTCCCACGTGTAGAACAGTCGGGCGTAGTGCACGCTGAAAATCACCCCGATCAGCAGCCACGAGCCCAATACCGTCAGGGCGGTAAAGCCGTAATGCAGCAGTTTGCGGGTGGTTTCCAGGTCCTTGCTGCCAACCAGCTCGAAAGTGATGGCGGCCAGGCTGGCCATCGCCGCGATGCACACCACCAGCAGCACCAGGCCGGCGTTTTCATCTTCGATGTCGGCGATGCGTCGCACGTCCGTGGCCTTGGAACGCACGGTGAGCCAGAGCATCAGGACCAGGTACGTCCAGACGCCGACGTTCCAGCCGATTAGGATTTTGCCGATGAGGGTTTCGGCCGGGATCACAATGCCCATTACGATGCCAAGCGTTGTGGCGATGGACAGGCGAGGGTGGGTGCGGGTGAGAAAGGGCATGGAGGCTCAACGATTGGGGCTATGCAAACACCTTAGCCCAGGTGCCCCCATTCTTGAAATCTACACTCCCCCCGTAGGAGCCAGGCTTGCCGGCGAATGCGTTCTCGAAGACGCCTTCGCCGGCAAGCCTGGCTCCTACGGGGGATCTTAGGACTGGCGCTTCTCGACCAGCTTCATAACCACGACAAAAAACACCGGCACAAACACCACCGCCAGGGTCGCGGTGATCATCCCGCCAATCACCCCGGTGCCGATGGCCTGCTGGCTGGCGGAGCTGGCGCCGGTGGCGATGGCCAGTGGCACCACGCCGAGGATGAACGCCAGCGAGGTCATGACGATGGGGCGCAGGCGCAGGCGTGCCGCTTGCAGGGTGGCGTCGATCAGGTCGGCGCCGTCGTCGTAAAGGCTCTTGGCGAATTCGATGATCAGGATCGCGTTCTTCGCCGACAGGCCGATGATGGTGATCAGTCCGACCTTGAAGAACACATCGTTTGGCATCCCGCGCAGGGTCACCGCCAGCACCGCGCCCAGTACACCCAAGGGAACGACAAGCAGCACCGAAGTCGGGATCGACCAGCTCTCGTACAGAGCCGCCAGGCACAGGAACACGATCAGCAGCGACAGGCCGAGCAGGATCGGTGCCTGACTGCCGGACAAGCGCTCCTGCAACGACAGGCCGGTCCATTCCTGGCCAAGGCCCGCCGGCCCCTGTGCCACCAGCCGCTCGATTTCCGCCATGGCTTGCCCAGTGCTGTAGCCAGGCTTGGGCTCACCGGAAATGCTGATCGCCGGGTAGCCGTTGTAGCGGGTCAACTGTGCCGGTCCCAGGGTCCATTTGGCCTGGACGAAGGCCGACAGCGGCACCATGTCGCCGGCGTTGTTGCGCACGTGGATCTTGAGCAGGTCCTCGACCTGGCTGCGCTGGTCGCCTTCGGCCTGCACCACCACCCGTTGCATGCGCCCCTGATTGGGGAAGTCGTTGATGTAGGCCGAGCCGACGGCGGTGGACAGCACGCTGCCGATGTCGGCGAAGGACACGCCCAGCGCATTGGCCTGCTTGCGGTCGACGATCAGTTGCACCTGCGGCGCTTCGGCCAGGGCGCTTTCGCGTACGTTCATCAGGATCGGGCTCTTCTCGGCGGCGGCCAGCAACTGGTCGCGCGCCTGCATCAAGGTGGCGTAGCCGAGGCTGCCACGGTCCTGCAAGCGGAATTCGAAACCGCTGGAAGTGCCCAGGCCATCCACCGGTGGTGGCAACACCGAGAAGGCCATTGCGTCCTTGATCTGGCTGAAAGCAATGTTGGCGCGGTCGGCAATGGCGCTGGCCGAATCATCGCTGCTGCGTTGCGACCAGTCCTTGAGCGTGGTGAACGCCAGCGCCGCGTTCTGGCCGCTGCCGGAGAAGCTGAAGCCGAGAATCACCGTGCTGTCGCCCACGCCGGGCTCCGTGGCGTTGTGCGCCTCGATCTGTTCGACCACTTGCACCGTGCGGTTCTTGCTCGCACCCGGTGGCAATTGAATGTCGGTGATGGTGTAGCCCTGATCCTCCACCGGCAGGAACGAGGAGGGCAGGCGACTGAAGCACAGCCCCAGCCCCGCCAGCAGTACCCCGTAGATCAGCAAATAGCGGCCGCTGCGTTTCAACGCATGGGCCACCCAGCCCTGATAACGGTCGGTCAGTCGCTCGAAACGACGGTTGAACCAGCCGAAGAAGCCGCGCTTTTCATGATGCTCGCCTTGTGCAATCGGCTTGAGCAGGGTGGCGCACAGCGCCGGGGTCAAGGTCAGGGCCAGGAACGCCGAGAACAGGATCGAGGTGGCCATGGCCAGGGAGAACTGTTGGTAGATCACCCCCACCGAACCCGGCATGAACGCCATCGGAATGAACACCGCCACCAGCACCAGGGTGATGCCGATGATCGCCCCGGTGATCTGTTTCATTGCCTTGCGCGTCGCATCCGCAGGCGACAGGCCTTCGCTGGCCATGATCCGCTCGACGTTCTCCACCACCACAATGGCGTCGTCCACCAGAATGCCGATGGCCAGCACCATGCCGAACATGGTCAGCACGTTGATCGAGAAACCCAGGGCGAGCATGGCGGCGAAGGTGCCCATCAGCGCGACCGGCACCACCAGGGTCGGGATCAGGGTGTAGCGGATGTTCTGCAGGAACAGGAACATCACGGCGAACACCAGCACCATCGCTTCGCCCAGGGTGTACACCACTTTGGTGATCGAGACCTTGACGAAGGGTGAGGTGTCGTAGGGGATCTTGTAGTGCACGCCGGCGGGGAAGTAGCGCGACAGTTCATCCATCTTCGCCCGCACCAGCGTCGCGGTGCTCAGGGCATTGGCGCCTGGCGACAGTTGCACGCCGACGGCGGTGGAAGGCTTGCCGTTCAGGCGCGTGGAGAACTGGTATTCCTGGCTGCCGATCTCGACCCGCGCCACATCGCCGATGCGCACGGTGGAACCGTCGGGCCGGGCCTTGAGCACGATGTCGGCGAATTCTTCGGGCGTCGACAGCTGGCCCTTGACCAGCACGGTCGCGGTGATTTCCTGGCTGTTGTGGCCGGGCAGGTCGCCAATGCTGCCGGCAGATACCTGGGCGTTTTGCGCGACGATGGCGGCGTTCACATCCGCTGGCGTGAGGTTGAAACCGATGAGCTTCTGCGGGTCGATCCAGATACGCATCGCCCGTTCGGCACCGTACAGCTGTGCCTTGCCGACGCCGTCCAGGCGCTTGATCTCGTTCATCACGTTGCGCGCCAGGTAGTCGCTGAGCGCCACGTCGTCGAGCTTGCCGTCGCTGGAAGTCAGGGTGATCAACAACAGGAACCCGGCGGACACTTTCTCCACTTGCAGCCCTTGCTGGATCACCGCTTGCGGCAGGCGCGACTCGACGACCTTGAGGCGGTTCTGCACATCGACCTGAGCCATTTCCGGATCGGTGCCGGGCTGGAACGTCGCCTTGATCGTCGCGCTGCCGAGGCTGCTTTGCGATTCGAAATACAGCAGGTGATCGGCGCCGTTGAGTTCTTCCTCGATCAGGCTGACCACGCTTTCATCGACCGTCTGCGCCGAAGCGCCAGGGTACTGGGCATTGATTTCGATCTGCGGCGGTGCGACGTCGGGGTATTGCGCCACCGGTAGTTGCGGGATGGCCAGCACGCCGGCCAGCAGGATGAACAGGGCAACCACCCAGGCGAACACCGGGCGGTCGATAAAGAACTGGGGCATGAACTAGCGTCCTGCTGACGGGCCAGAAGCCTGGGCGATGGGAAGAGGGGAGTCGTCGACCTGCACTTTTTCGCCGGGACGGGCGTGTTGCAGGCCTTCGACGACGATGCGGTCGCCGGGCTTGAGGCCGCCGGTGACGACCCAGCGGCCGTTCTGCACCGGGCCCAGATCCACCGGTTGCTGGGCGACCCTCTGCTGGTCATCGAGCAGCAGCACCTGGGCGATGCCGGCGCTGTCGCGCTGAATCGCCCGTTGCGGCACGCTGATGCCTTGCTGATTGACGGCTTGCTCCAGGCGCACGCGTACGAAGCTGCCGGGCAACAGGTCAAGGTCGGGGTTGGGAAATTCGCTGCGCAGGATGATTTGCCCGGTGCCCGGATCGACCGTGATGTCGGTGAACAGCAGCTTGCCCGGCAGCGGGTAGAGACTGCCGTCGTCCTGAATCAGGGTGGCCTTGGCCTGTCCTTGCGCGACTTCCTTAAGGTGACCGGCGCGCAGTGCCCGGCGCAGTTCGTTGAGTTCGCGGGTCGATTGGGTCAGGTCGGCGTGAATGGGGTTCAGTTGCTGGATCAGGGCCAAGGGTGTGGTTTCGTTCTGGCCGACCAACGCCCCTTCGGTGACCAATGCGCGACCGATACGCCCGGAAATCGGCGCGGTGACCGTGGCATAGCCCAGGTTCAAGCGGGCACGCTCCACGGTTGCCTTGCTCGCCGCGACATCGGCGGCGGCCTGGCGGGCATTGGCCCGGGCGTTGTCGTAGTCCTGGCCGCTGATGGCCTGGTCATCGATCAACTGCGCGTAGCGTTGCTCCTGCAGCCGGGCTTGAAAGGCATTGGCCTCGGCCTTGCTCAGTGCGGCAATGGCACTGTCGAGATCGGCCTTGAACGGCGCCGGGTCGATGTGGAACAGCACATCGCCTTTTTTCACGTCGCTGCCTTCACGGAAGTTGCGTTGCAACACCACACCGGCCACCCGTGCGCGCACCTCGGCCATGCGCGGTGCGGCGATGCGCCCGCTCAATTCGCTGCTGATCGACAGCGGGCGGGCTTCGACGGTCTCTATGCGCACGGTGGCCAGCGGTGCCTGGTCCTCGGCGTTCGAGGACTGGTCGCACGCGGCCAGTGTCATGGCGATGGCCAGAAGGCCGAGCCTGGAAAGCAGATTCATTGACATCGATACCCCCCAATAATCAGTGGCCGGAATGCTACTGGGCGGCGACGGGGGCAGCGGTGAAGCTTTGTAGGGGCTGTGTGAAATTGTGTAAGGGTTTTACTCAGATCGGTGTGCAGGCGTATATCCTTCAGGCCTTGAGTTTTATTGCGCCTGTCAGATAGCCATCGCGAGCAGGCTCGCTCCCACAGTTGAAATGCGTTCGTCTGTGGGAGCGAGCCTGCTCGCGAAATGGCTACCACAGCATTTTTTGGAAACACCCATGCCCAACATCCTCCTGGTCGAAGACGACACCGCCCTGGCCGAGCTGATCGCCAGCTATCTGGAACGCAACGGTTACTGCGTCAGCGTGATCGGTCGCGGTGATCAGGTGTGCGAACGGGCGCGCCAGAGTACGCCGGACCTGGTCATCCTCGACCTGATGCTGCCCGGCCTCGATGGCCTGCAAGTCTGCCGCTTGTTGCGCGCCGATTCGGCGACGCTGCCGATTCTGATGCTCACCGCCCGCGACGACAGCCACGATCAGGTGCTGGGCCTGGAAATGGGCGCCGACGACTATGTCACCAAACCCTGCGAGCCGAGGGTGTTGCTGGCGCGGGTGCGTACCTTGCTGCGGCGCAGCAGCCTGGGCGAGCCGCAGACCGCCAACGACCGCATCCTCATGGGCAACCTGTGCATCGACCTGTCGGAGCGCACGGTGACCTGGCGCGACCAACCGGTGGAGCTGTCCAGCGGCGAGTACAACCTGCTGGTGGTGCTGGCCCGGCACGCCGGCGAAGTGCTGAGCCGCGACCAGATACTGCAACGCTTGCGCGGCATCGAATTCAACGGAACCGACCGTTCGGTGGACGTGGCGATTTCCAAGCTGCGGCGCAAGTTCGACGACAACGCCGGCGAGGCGCGCAAGATCAAGACGGTGTGGGGCAAGGGTTACCTGTTCAGCCGTTCCGAATGGGAATGCTGACACCATGTTCAGAATTCTGTTTCGCCTGTACCTGGTGACCATCGTCTCGTTCAGCGCGGCGATTTACCTGGTGCCGGACCTGGTGATCAAGGTCTTCCACGAGCGTTTTGTCAGCTACAACCTCGACTATTCACGAGGCCTGCAAACCCTCATCGTCAAACAGTTCAAGGCGGTACCGGCCGAGCAATGGCCGGCGCTGGCCGCGCAGATGGACAAGGAATTCGATCCGCTGCACATCGTGCTCAGCGCCAACGACGATGCCGGGTTCTCCCGCGAAGAACAGCAACGCCTGCAACGCGGCGAGAACCTGGTGCGCATCGGCGACTGGGGCTGGCGCACCCTGGCGGTCGCGCCGCTGGATGAACACACGGTGGTGCAGATGGTGGTGCCGCCGGACCCGATGGACGTCAACCTGCTGTACTGGAGCATCAACGTGCTGATCGGCGCGACCATGCTCGCCTGCCTGCTGCTGTGGCTGCGTCCGCACTGGCGCGACCTGGAGCGTCTGAAAAGCGCGGCCGAACGCTTCGGCAAGGGCCATTTGAGCGAGCGCACGCAAATTGCCCCAAGCTCCAACATCGGTCACCTGGCCAACGTCTTCGACACCATGGCCGGGGACATCGAGAATCTGCTGAACCAGCAGCGCGATTTGCTCAACGCCGTCTCCCATGAGCTGCGCACGCCTTTGACGCGCCTTGATTTTGGCCTGGCACTGGCCCTGTCCGACGATTTGCCGGCCACCAGCCGCGAGCGCCTGCAAGGGCTGGTCGATCACATTCGTGAGCTCGATGAACTGGTGCTGGAGCTGCTGTCCTACAGTCGCCTGCAAAATCCGGCGCGGCTGCCGGAGCCAATAGAGGTGTCGCTGGACGAATTCATCGACAGCATTCTGGGCAGCGTCGATGACGAGCAGTCGCCGGACATCGTCATCGACGTGCTGCTGCATGGCCAGCTCGAGCGCTTCAGCCTTGACCCGCGCCTGACTGCCCGCGCCCTGCAGAACCTGCTGCGCAATGCCATGCGCTACTGCGAAAAGCGCATCCAGGTCGGCGTCCAGGTTTGCCCCAAGGGCTGTGAAATCTGGGTCGACGATGACGGCATTGGCGTGCCCGAGGATGAGCGTGAGCGGGTTTTCGAGCCGTTCTATCGCCTGGACCGCAGCCGCGACCGCGCCACCGGCGGCTTTGGTCTGGGCCTGGCCATCAGTCGTCGGGCGCTGGAGGCCCAGGGCGGGACGCTGACGGTACTGGCGTCGCCCTTGGGCGGCGCACGCTTCCGGTTGTGGCTGCCGACACCGGGCTGACAGGGACAAATCTGTCAATCCTGACAGTAGCCGCTCTGGCCATTTAGGCGTTTCATTGACCCTGCGCAGTCAGGTAGTCGCGGCACGCACTGATGACTGGAGGCTGGAAATGGCGGCGTCGATAACAAGAAGAAGCGGCAAGGGCACGATCAATGCCATCAGGAAAGTCTGGATCGATGCCACATCGATCCAGTTTGCCCTGGTGATTCCCGATGGCAGCCGTTCCAGGCTCGCCATCCGCATCGGGCTCAATCTCGCGGCGGATGGCGAAGACCGTTTTCAGGTGGGCGACCGGGTGACCTACACCCTTCTGATGGGCGCGGCGGGGGAATATCCGCGGGTGCAGGATTTGATGAAATCCGGCATTGCCTGATCCCCCCGGAGCCTGCAGCGTCAGGCGCTCAATCGCGTGCTCAAGTCGGTGGCCATGCGTTCGAGATCCTCGATCGGGTGATGCCCGATCAGCATCCAGGCATGTTGCATGTCCGCCCAGTACACAACGTTCATCCCGCGCCTGCGCTCCTGGGCCAATTGCCGGCTGCCGCTGTTGGAAAGGGTGACGCACAGCGCCAGCGGTCCGTGGACAGGATCGAGGTAGCTGATCTGGGCGATGGGGACGTCGTCGTATTCGAGAATCTGCGCACGCCTGAATTCGGCGTGGGGCAGCATCAGTTGCGCCGGCGCCAGGCTCAGGCCCAGTCGCGCATCGATGGTTCGCAGTTGCGCGCGTTGGGTCGCTTCGTCGGTGGGCAAGTGGTCGAGGGTTTGTGGCACGTACAACGCCATGTAGTCGGCGACCTGTTGGCGCCAGTTGCTTTCGTGCTGGGTGGCTTGCCAACCGAGGAACAAACGGTCGGCCAGTACACCGCTGGCCACCAGTCCCGCTGCCGCGGCGAGGAACCAGCGGCGATTGAAAGACGGGCGAGCGGGCGAGGGCAGGCCATCGAGCATGGCTTGCAGGCGGTCGGTCGGTGCCTGGCGTCCCAATTCATCGTACGCGGCCTTGAAGGGCAGGCTGCTGCGGTTGAGCCATTGCAGGCGCAGGCCGAGCATCGGGTCCTGGGCGATCGCGGCATCGATGTCCTGGCGTTGTTCGCTGTCGAGCTGACCGTCGAGGTAGGCAACCAGTTGCTCGTCCGAGGGTCTTGCGTTCATCGACGTTCTCCGCTGGATGGATTCGGTACGGACTGCAACGGCGGGTACTCGGCAAGCTTGCTGCGGGCGGTGGCCAGGCGGCTCATGACGGTGCCGATGGGCACTTGCAGCACGTCGGCGACTTCGCGGTAGGACAGGCCTTCGACATAGGCCAGAAACACCGTTTCGCGCTGGGCTTCGGGCAGCGCATCGACACGGCGGATGACCTGGGCCGCCATGACATGGGTTTGCGCCACATACTCGCCGTCGAACGACAACACGTGTTCACCCTCTATTGTGCCCTGGCCCTGGCGTACCCGGTGGGCACGCACCTCGTTGACCCAGATCGAATGCAGAATGCTCATCAGCCAGCGGTCCATCCTTGTGTCCTGTGAATATTGCCCGGCCCGTTCCAGCGCCCGCACGCAGGTGGCCTGCACCAGGTCTTCGGCGACATGCCTTTGCCTGGACAACAGCAAGCCATAGCGCCATAAACGCGCCAGGTGTTGACCCAGTTCTGCCCTTATTGCCTGATCGCTGGCGATAACGACCTCCGTCCCGGTGTGTCAGGTTTTCGATGAATCGTTGATGGCTTCGGCCAGGTCCTGGTACTCCTCGCAGGTTTTGTTGCCGCAAATCGACTGGATTTGTTGCAACTGCTCCTGAGCGAGATCCAGTCGACCCTTGATCACGTAGGCTTCGCCCAGGTACTCGCGAACCCTGGCATAACGTGGATCAAGATTGACCGATTTCAAGTAGTAACCGATGCCTTCATCGGTACGCCCCAGTTTACGCGTGGCGTAGCCGCGATAGTTCAGTGCCTTGGCCGTATTGGGCTGCTCGAGGGTGTCGAGCAACGCCAGGGCTTCTTCATAGCGCCCGTCCTTGGCCAGTTGATAGGCGTAATCGGTGCGATCGGCATCCGACACATCCTTGCTGGTTTGTTTGACGCACTTATGCGCCTTGGTGTCGAAGACCTGGTCTCTGGGGCACTGGGGCTTGGCGGGAGCGTCGTCATCGCCGTGGGCCCAGGTCTGGGCACCCGATAGAAGGGCAGCGGCGATTATCAGCGGTGCTGTGAAAATGGAGAAGCGGCTGTTCATGGACAATGCTCCACGGGATCGGGGTTGGGACATCGAACCGGCCGAAAAAGTCGAATATGGGTGGCCCTCATGATGTGAACACCCCAGTGTGCGCAATTATTCATTCCATTGTGGTTCGGCATAAGCAAAATGCAATGGGACACATCATGCGCGCGAATATCATGCCTATTGTGTCGCCAAACCCCATCCGGTCCCGCTTTTGGCCGAACCACTGCCTTACTGCAGGTTCTGCTGCCTTGTTATAGTTCGGGCCTCTTTCATGGCCCGGTAAAGGATCACTCGCATGTCTCAATACACCGCGTTCACCGTCGAACTGGTCGATAAAATCGCTCATGTGCAAATCAATCGCCCGGAAAAGATCAACTCGATGAACGCCGCGTTCTGGAGCGAGATCGTCGAGATTTTCCAGTGGGTCGACGACACCGACGAGGTACGGGTGGTGGTCCTGAGCGGCGCCGGCAAACACTTCTCTTCCGGCATCGACCTGATGATGCTGGCCGGCGTGGCCAACGAGCTGGGCAAGGATGTGGGGCGCAACGCACGCCTGCTGCGGCGCAAGATCCTGAACCTGCAAGCATCCTTCAATGCCGTCGACAACTGCCGCAAACCGGTGCTCGCGGCCATTCAGGGTTACTGCCTGGGCGGTGCCATCGACCTGATCGCCGCCTGCGACATGCGTTACGCCGCCGAAGACGCGCAGTTTTCCATCAAGGAAATCGATATCGGCATGGCGGCCGACGTCGGCACCTTGCAACGCTTGCCGCGCATCATCGGTGACGGCATGCTGCGTGAACTGGCTTACACTGGTCGCACCTTCGGTGCCGAAGAGGCACGTGGCATGGGCCTGGTCAATCGCGTCTACAGCGACACCGCCAGCCTGCTTGACGGCGTCATGGGCATCGCCCGGGAGATTGCCGCCAAATCGCCGATTGCCATCACCGGCACCAAGGAAATGATCAGCTACATGCGCGATCATCGCATCGATGATGGCCTTGAATACGTCGCCACCTGGAACGCCGCCATGTTGCAATCCAATGATTTGCGTGTGGCCATGGCCGCCCATATGAGCAAACAGAAACCCGAATTTCTGGATTGAAAAATGACTTCACGCTGGACCACTGCAGTACTGGACACTGACCAACCCGGCGGCTGGGCCGTGGCGCGCAGCCCCGAAGGCTTTTTGTTCGACGACAACGGCGCGCTGTTTCCCCGTGAATGGCTCAAGCGCCAGGACCTGCCGGTTCTGGCCGAGCATGGCATCGGCCACCTCGATGGCGAGCCGGTGTATCTGCTGGAGCTGCACGGCCAAAGTGAAGTGCCGGGCTGCAACTGGAAAGGCCTGCGGGCGTTCATGCTCGAGGGCGATCACACGCTCTACAAGGTGCTCGGTTATGCCGCGCAAATCGGTACCTGGGCGCGTGAGCACCGCTTCTGCGGCAACTGCGGCCAGGCCATGACCCAGGTGCCGCGCGAGCGGGCGATGTATTGCCAGGCGTGCGATCTGCGCAGTTATCCGCGGATTTCACCGAGCATGATCGTGCTGGTGACCCGTGGCGACGAAGTGCTGCTGGCGCGTTCGCCACGGTTCGTGGCCGGGGTCTACAGCACCCTGGCCGGGTTCGCCGAACCTGGGGAATCGGCCGAGGATTGCCTGATTCGCGAGGTTCGCGAGGAAGTGCGGATCGAGGTTCAGAACATTCAGTACATGGGCAGCCAGTGCTGGCCGTTCCCGCACTCGATGATGCTCGGCTTCCATGCCGAATACGCCGGTGGCGAAATCGTCTGCCAGGAAGACGAGATCGAAGACGCCCAGTGGTTCAACGTTCACGCGCTGCCGCCGTTGCCGGCCTCGCGCTCGATCGCCCGCTACCTGATCGACGTCTACGTGGCGCGGCGCTTAGGCCACGCTGAACCAGTGTTGCCAGGCTAGCCGTACGGTCAGCCCCAGCACCACGGTAATGAACACCGGACGAATGAATTTCGCACCGCCGCTGATGGCGGTGCGCGCGCCGAAGAAGGCGCCGACCATCAGGGACGAGCCCATGCACAGGCCGATGATCCAGTCCACCTGACCTGAAGAGATGAAAACCGCCAGCGCCGCCGCGTTGCTGACGAAGTTCATGCTGCGCGCCACGCCACTGGCCTTGACCAGGTCGATGGGGTAGAGCAACAGGCTGCTGACGGTCCAGAACGCACCGGTGCCGGGACCGGCCACACCGTCATAGAAACCGAGGCTGAAGCCCTGGGTCGATTGCCAGGTTTTCTTGATCGGGGCTTCGCTGTCCAGTGGTGCTTTCGGCGTGCCGCCGAACAACAGATAGACGCCGCAGGCAAACACGATCACCGGCAACATCTTGTTCAGCCACTCGGCCGGCAGGTAATGGGCGACGATGGCGCCGGTCAGCGCACCGACGAAGGTGCCGACGATGGCATGCGTCCACTGTTTGGGGTGGAACAGTTTGCGTCGGTAGAAGGTGAAGCTTGCGGTGGCAGAACCGAAGGTCGAACTGAGCTTGTTGGTGCCCAGCACCAGGTGTGGCGGCAGGCCGGCGGTGAGCAGCGCCGGGGTGGTCAGCAGGCCGCCACCGCCGGCAATGGCGTCGATGAAGCCGGCAATGAAAGCGACGATGGCCAGAATGGCCAGGGTGGTGAGGTCAACACTGAGTTCGAAAGGCATGGAATCGGCTTAATCGGCGGGTGCAGCGCAGGGCTGCGGAGAAGGACCGCTATCTTACCGGTCTGAACACGACAAAACCATTGTGGGAGCGAGCCTGCTCGCGATGGCGGTATGCCAGACGACTCATGTGTTGGATGGTCATCGGTCTTCGCGAGCAGGCTCGCTCCCACATTGGATAGGTGAAAACTACAGTCCCAGGTCGGACAGGCCCGGATGATCGTCCGGGCGACGTCCCAGCGGCCAGTGGAACTTGCGTTCGCTTTCCTTGATGGGCATGTCGTTGATGCAGGCGAAGCGGTGGGCCATCAGGCCGTCTTCGTTGAACTCCCAGTTTTCATTACCGTAGGAACGGAACCAGTTGCCCGAGTCGTCGTGCCATTCATAGGCATAGCGCACGGCGATGCGGTTGTCGGTGAACGCCCAAAGCTCCTTGATCAGGCGATAATCCAGTTCCTTGGCCCATTTGCGGGTCAAAAAGGCCTTGGCCTCTTCGCGGTTATTGGCGAATTCGGCGCGATTTCGCCATTTTGTATCCAGGGTGTAGGCCAGCGACACGCGTTGCGGATCGCGGGAGTTCCAGCCATCTTCGGCCAGACGGATTTTTTCGATGGCCGACTCACGGGTGAACGGCGGCAATGGCGGACGAACTTCGGCATTGGGCATTTTAAAGTCTCCGTATACATTTAAAGTTCAAACAAGTTGTCGCGTTTGATCAGGTGCTACAGGTCCAATAACTTTCGCGCCATGCATTGCGCATTATCGGCGGCGCTGTGATCACCCATGACAAACGCCACGGTAATGGCACCATCGATCAGGATCAGCAATTGCCTGGACAGCATTTGCGGGTCCTCGGCGCCATGTTCGGTACATAGCTCGCACACGTAGTCGAGCAGTTTCTGTTTGTGCTCCCTGGCGACCAGGCGAACCGGGTCTTGCGGGTCGCCGGTCTCGCCGCTGGTATTGATGAAGGCGCAACCGCGAAAGCCTTCGGACTCGAACCAGCACTTGAGCACGGTGAACAGGTTGAGCAGGCGCTCGGCCGGGGTCGGGGCTTGTCCAACTTCACGCCTGTACCAGTGCATCCAGCGCTCGTCCCGGCGTTGCAGGGCGGCAACGGTCAGCTCCTCCTTGTTGGCGAAGTAACGGTAAATACTTTTTCTGGAGACGCCGGCGGTTTTCACCAGAAGATCCATGCCGGTGGCGGCGATGCCACTTTTGTAGATCAACTTTTCGGTGACATCCAGAATGATGTCGCGTGTGTCGTTGCTGGTTATCTGGTTCATGTTGAATACAGTAGAACGATCGTTCTCCATGGTCAACAAGTTATTTTTCCCGTCCGTGAAATTGTTTTCGCTGTAGGAGCGAGGCTTGCCCGCGAAGAGGCCGCAACTAACCGCTACAAGACCCAACGCAATCCATGGTGTAAGCTCTCAACCTCTTCGGATTCGACCCATTGCGAGCCCTATGCCGTTGCTTTTCAAACGCTCCCTGCTGCCCAGACTGCGCAGCTTTCCGCTGACCGCCGATGCCGTCACCATCCTCTCTGGCGCTGCCGAGTTCCGTCGCTGCCTGCTGGAGAAAATCGCCAGTGCCACTCACCGCATCTATATCGTTGCGCTGTACCTGCAGCAGGACGAAGCCGGCCAGGAAATTCTCGATGCCTTGCACGCCGCGAAACTGGCACGCCCGCAGCTGGATGTGGTGGTGGTCGTCGACTGGCTGCGCGCCCAGCGCGGTCTGATCGGCGCGGGCAAGCAGCCGGGCAACTCGGCCTGGTATCAGGAAATGACCCGCAGCCACGCAAGCGAAGTACCGGTGTATGGCGTGCCGGTGCAGACTCGCGAGCTGTTCGGGGTGTTGCACCTCAAGGGTTTCGTGATCGATGACTGCGTGATCTACAGCGGTGCGAGCCTGAACAATGTCTACCTGCACAAGTTCGACAAGTACCGCTACGACCGCTATCACCTGTTGCATAACCGTGCCCTGGCCGACTCGATGCATCACCTGGTGCAGCACGGGCTGATTGCTTCAAAAGCGGTGCATCGCCTGGACCTGCCGAATCTGCCGACGACCCGCAGCTTGCGCAATGCCATCGGCGATTTGCGCAGTCGGCTCAAGCACGCGGCCTACGACACGGCGCAGGGCATCACGGAAAAAGACGCGTTGTCCGTCAGCCCGCTATTGGGGGTGGGCAAGAACAACCCGTTGAGCCGGGTGATTGGCGAGCTGATCGCCAGCGCCCAGCATCAGCTGACCATCTGCACGCCGTACTTCAACCTGCCATTGGCCGTGACCCGGGAAATCAACCGGGCGCTTGCACGGGGCGTGAAGATAGACATCGTGGTCGGCGACAAGACCGCCAACGATTTCTACATTCCGCCCAGCGAGCCGTTCAAGGTGATCTCGGCGCTGCCGTACCTCTACGAAATCAGCCTGCGTCGCTTCGCCAAGCGCCATCAGCGCAACATCGATAGCGGTCAGTTGAACCTGCACTTGTGGAAGGATGGCGATAACACCTATCACCTCAAGGGCATGTGGATCGATCAGCGCTACACCTTGCTGACCGGCAACAACCTCAATCCGCGGGCCTTTCGCCTCGATCTGGAAAACGCCTTGCTGATCGATGATCCCAAAGGCGAGCTGCTCGAACCCCGGCGCAATGAGCTGGCAGAGATCTTCCAGCACACCCGGCGCATCGAGCGTTATCAGGATTTGCAGACATTGCCGGACTATCCGGCGGGCGTGGCCAGGTTTCTCAAACGGGTCAGCCGCGTGCGCGTAGAGCGTTTGCTGTACCGGATACTCTGAACGCATTCGGCGCAAAGCCGCCCGGAGCAGGCTTGCTCCGGGCGGCTTTGCGCCGAAGAGGACGGCTGTAAAAACTCAGTTCAAGCCAAGCTTGCCACGCAAGGTCGACAAGTCTTCAGCCAGGGTATTGACCGGCCCGACCAGCGCCTTGCGGTCGTTTTCCTTCACTTTGTCATAGGTTTCGAAGCCGCCATCCTTGGTCTTGTACTTGGCCAGGATGGTGTTCACCGTGGCGAAGTTCTTGTCGACCTTGGCCACGAACGCCGCGTCCTGTTTCTGGATTTGCGGACGGAACAGGTCGACGATTTTCTTCGCGCCGTTGATGTTGCCCTGGAAGTCATAGAGATCGGTGTGGCTGTAGCGGTCTTCTTCGCCCGAGACCTTGGTGGCGGCGACTTCTTCGAGCAGCGAGGCGGCACCGCCGACGACTTTTTCCGGCGGGAAGGTCAGGCCGGCAACACGGGCTTGCAGGTCTTTGACGTCCTTGTCCAGGCCGTCCGCCAGTTCACCCAGGCCCTGGGTGCTGTTTTCGGTGAACAACGAGTATTCCAGGCGATGGAAGCCGGTGAAGTCTTCGGCCTTCACGCCCTTTTCGTGGTCGTCGACCCGGGAGTCGATGGACGCATCCAGGTCACTGAACAGCTCGGCAATCGGCTCGATGGACTCGTAGTAAACACGGGTCGGCGCATAGAGTTTTTTCGCCGTGGCCAGGTCACCTTTTTTCACCGCATCGGTGAACTGTTGGGTGTGGCTGGCCAGTTCGTCCAGCTGTTCGGTGACGTAGATCTTGTAGTCCGAAATCGGCTGCACCAATTCAAGCGGAGCGGTCGCCGCGAAAACCGAAAACGGGGTGTTGAGCAAGCCTAGGGTCAGCATTAACGCCAGTGGTGTCTTCTTCATGGGACTCATCCGATGGGGGTGTTGTGATCAAGCGATGGTTTTTGTGGGTGCCGCATCGAGTAGCGTGCGACCGATGAAATCCTGGTCGCCGGTGACGCCGGGCAAGGTGAAGAAGTACCCGCCGCCGACCGGCTTGAGGTACTCCTCCAGCGGCTCGCCATTGAGCCGGGTTTGCACGGTGATAAAGCCTTTCTCCAGGTCCGCCTGGTAGCAGATGAACAACAGGCCCATGTCCAGCTGCCCGTTCTTGTTGACACCGTTGGAGTAGTTGAACGGTCGGCGCAGGATCAGGTTGGCCTGGGTCGCGGGAGTGCGCGGGTTGGCCAGGCGGATATGGGCGCTTAGTTTGGTCAGCTTGCCCTCGGGGTCCTTGGTGTAGTCCGGGATCTCGGATTCATGGGCGCCGCCGATGGGCGCGCCGCTGCTTTTGACCCGGCCGAGGATGCTTTCCTGCTCTTGAAGCGGCGTGCGGTCCCAGCGCTCGACGAAGTTGCGGATGATGCGCACCGCCTGATAACTGCCGCCTGCTGCCCAGGACGGCTCGTCGCTACCGGGCTGGACCCAGACGATACGGTCCATGACCTTGGCGTCGCTGGAGTCGGGGTTGGCCGAGCCGTCGCGAAAGCCCAGGAAGTTGCGCGCGCTCTGCGCCGGGACGCCCGGTTTCGCCGGGGCCTGGGGCGGCACGCTGCCTTCCTGTTTCCAGCGCACCAGCAGCAGGTCGGGCAGGTTTTTCACAATGTCGCGCAGGGCGTGGATGTTGGTGTCGGTGGTGTTGGCGCAAAACTGCAGGCTGAGGTCGCCATGGCAGCAGTCCGCTTCCAGGGCGTCGTTGGGAAAACCGACCATGCGCTGCAAACGCTTGGGTTTGACGTCGGCCAGGCCGAAGCGCTCGTCGAACAGCGAGGCGCCGACCGACACCGTAATGGTCAGGTTGTCCGGGGTCACCACCGGCCCGAGGATCCCCGAATCCACTGGCGGCAGTTTCGGATCGACCTGGGTCACCGGGCCGCCCTTCATCAGGAAGGCAATACGTTCGTTGAGGGTGCGGAACAAGCGCCGCAGGTCTTCGCGGTCGCTGGCCAGGACATCGAACGCCACCAGCATGCCGCAGGCCGGCCGCGGGGTGGTGATGCCGCTCTGATGCTTGCCGTGAAAATCGTGACGGTCGTCAGTGCGGTCACTGCTCGGCGCCTGGGTGACCTGCGCAGGGGCGCTGGCGGCCATGGCCGGGCAACTGAGCGCGGAGCCGGCGAGGGCGACGCCGGCGGCGCCCATGCCCATCAGTACCCGGCGACGCTGGAGGTTGAGGTGCTCTGTGTCGTTCATCTTGAGAGTCTTCTGCTTACAGGCCGGAAAGGCCGAGGGCGGGATCGATGTCATCGAGTGCAGCGGCCAGTGCCCTGGCCTTGTCGGCAATTTGCCGGCGCTGATCGGGGCCGATGCTGTCGTAGCTGGCAAAGCCGTCAGCGACCTTCAGGCCCTTGAGTTCGGCATCGAACCCGGCGACGGCGCCGTCGAGCTTGGGCAGCAAGTCGCTGGCGGATTTGCTCAGTAACGGGCGCAACAGCTCCACGACTTTGCGCGCGGCGTCGAGGTTGCCGGCAAAACCGCTCAGGTCGATGTGGCTGTAGCGTTCTTCTTCACCGCTGCCGGCACGGACGTCGGCGAGTGTGTTGAGGTTGCGCACCACGATGCTCACCAGGTATTCCGGTGGCAGCGATTCGGCCAACAGCTGTTGCTTGAGGGCGGTCACATCGCTGATCAGGCGCTGGCTGACTGCCGCCAATCCATCGAGATTGCGTTGCTGGAACAGTGCGTATTCGATGCGATGGAATCCGGTGAAGGCCGGGTCCTGTTCGCGTTTTTCAAAGTAATCGGCGCGGGCGTTGATCGCATTGTCCAGCTCGGCGTGTCGCTGGGCCGCCGGGGCCAGGCGCTGGTAAGCGGCACGGGCGGTTGCGTAGAGGGCTTGTGCCTGGCTCAGGTCTCCGGCTTCGATGGCTTGATCCAGCGCGGTAACGGCCTCGATCAGTGCGTTGCCCTGGCGACTCAGATAAACGCGAAATTCCGACAACGGCCCGACAAACGCCACCATCGACGGCCTGGCCTCGGCCGCAGCGTCGGAAGCCGCCGTCGGGGTGACATGCAGGGTGCCGCGCGGATTGCTCAGCAGGCCGCAAGTGATTGCGTAATCGCCAGGCTGCAGGTTGGCGTTGATCACCTGGCTCAGGCCCGGCGCGATGTTTTCCCGTTCTTCGACCACCAGCACGCCATCGAGGATTTCCCATTCGACGGCCCGGTCGGAGCGGTTGACGATGCGAAAACTACTGTGGCCGGCCGGGACCGTCAGGTCATTGGGCTGGCAACTGTGCTGATTGATGCTCACCAATACTTCGTTGCGGTTGGCCTGACGCTTGTTCGAGGCGATTGTCGAGGCGTAGTAGAACAGGCCGCCGGCAGCGATCATCACGATGACCGAACCGGCCACCGCCCAGCGCAGGGCGCGGGGAGGGGAGGGCTGGGGAGGGACTTGATTTGGCATGGGTGCCCTTACTGTCTGGAAATAAAACCGCTATTTGTAGGAGCGAGCACGCTCGCGATGGACGAAAGAGCGCCACGGGGCATCAGGCAACCAGCGTCATCGTTGACGACCATCGCGAGCGTGCTCGCTCCTAGAAGGGGCGGGAGTCGGGAGAAAGAACATCACCAACGCCACCAGCAGATAAATCAGGTAAGCGCCCAGGGTGCTGACAGTCGGGGCGTCCTGGTAGCCGAACATGCCGGCCAGTACCGAGCCCAGCGGGCCGTCCATCGGTAGCGTCGCGCTGATGTCGAACAAGACGGTTTGCAGATGATTCCAGAGGCCCGCTTCATGCAGCGCCTGTATCGAGTTGGCGAGAATCCCGGCGGCGACCACGAGGATGAACAGCCCGGTCCAGCGAAAGAACGCCGCCAGGTTCAAACGCATGCTGCCGGTGTAGATCAGCCAACCGACGACAATTGCCAGTATCAGCCCCAGCAGGGCGCCGATCGGTGCGGCCGCACCTTCACTTTGCTGGAACACCGCGAGCAGGAAGAACACCGTTTCCAGGCCTTCGCGGGCCACGGCGAAAAACACCATGGCGATCAGCGCGAAGACCTGATGCCGTGAACCGGTCAGAGCGTGATCGAGCGAGGTTTGCAGTGAGTGCTTGATCGAACGCGACACCTTGCGCATCCAGAACACCATCGAACTGAGGATGCCGACGGCCAGCAGGCCTACCACGCCTTCAAACAGTTCCTGTTGTTTTTGTGGAAATTCGGCGCTGACCAGCTCCAGGCCGCCACCCACCAGCAGCGCCAGGGCCGCGGCGAGAAATACACCGATCCAGACGGCGGGCATCCACTGACTGCGCCCGGTCTGTTTCAGGTAGCCGGCAATGATGCCGACGATCAACGCGGCCTCGATGCCTTCGCGCAGCATGATCAGAAAGGGAACGAGCATTCGGCACCGTGTCTGGAAGAGAGAGGGTGCAAATTTGTAACATAATGACACTCATTACCAAATGGCAATCATTGACAAATACCTGAACCTAAGCTGAACAACCCTGAAGATCACCATCGCCCCCTGTAGGAGCGAGCAAGCTCGCGATGGTCGAAAGAGCGCCGCGGGGGTATCAGCCAACCAGCGTTATCGTTGACGACCATCGTCGGAACGCCGCCCGGAGCTTGCTCGCTCCTACAGGAATTTGCGTTGCTGGGCTAATATGCCCACCACTCCAACAAGTTCAGGGCCTACCGCGCGTAATGTCGGAAAAAGACACGATTTCCATGCAACTGGTGCGTGAAGCGTTGCTGCAGAGTTGCGCGGCGGGGCCTGCCACCGAAGAGGTCCTGAACAAGGTCGGCATCGAGCCCGACCTGCTGCACGATAGCGCGGCCCGGGTGCCGGCCGCCGCGTATGCACGGCTATGGCGACTGTTGGCCCGGCGTGGTGACGACGAGTTCTTCGGCATGGACCCGCGCAAGCTCAAGTCCGGCAGCCTGGCGTTTCTCTGTCGTTGCGCCATGGTCCAGCCCAGTGTGGCGGCGGGACTGGCCAGTGGCCTGGGATTCCTGTCGCTGATGTTCGAACGCCTGCCTGCAGAACTGGTGCGTCAGCAAAGCCTGGCGGAAATCGTGTTGCTCGAAGACGATCATGAGCCGCGCCGCGCCTTCACGTATTTCACTTACTGGATGATCGTGCATGGCGTGGCCTGCTGGCTGGCGGGCCGGCGGATCCCGATTCTGGCCATCGAATTGCGTTGCCCGCAGCCGGATTTCTGCGATGACTACCAGGTGATGTTCTCCCGCAACCTGCGTTTCGACAGGCCACGCACCCGGATGATTTTCTCCGCCGATTACCTGGATCTGCCCATCAAGCGCACGACGGAGGAACTCACGCGTTTCCTGGCTCATGCGCCGGCCAACATTCTGGTGAAGTACCGTGATCCGCAGAGCCTTGCCAGTCGCATCAGGCAGGATCTGCGGCAGCTGCCGGCCGAGCACTGGCCGGAAACCGAGGCCCTGGCGCAACGCCTGTGCATGTCGGCCTCGACCCTGCGTCGCCGTTTGGCCGAGGAGGGCCAGACCTATCAAGGGCTCAAGGACAGCGTGCGCAAGGAGTTGGCGATTGGCTGGCTGGCCGAGCCGTCCATCAGCTTCAGCGAAATCGCCCTGCGCCTGGGGTTTGCCGATGCCAGTTCGTTCTACAAGGCGTTTCGCAAATGGTCCGGGTCCAATCCTGGGCATTACCGCAGTCTGATCCTCAACGAAGCGTCCTGATCCGAAATCAGTGGCGCCCGCGTTCGCCGGCAAGCCTGGCTCCTACAGGCGAACCAGACGCTGCGGTGTACCTGTCGTACGCGCCATCGTTCTTCACTTGTAGGAGCGAGGCTCGCCCGCGAACCAGACGCTGCGGTGTATCTGTTGCACCGCGTCATCGTTTTTCGCCGGCAAACCTGGCTCCTACGCGCCGCATGGCTCAAACCTTGGCCAAACCAGTCAGGCAACTTGATAACTTTGACCATTGCCCCACACCCCGAGCGGAGCGAGTATTTCCCTGTTGGTGACGGTTCCCCCAGCCTAATAAAAAACACAGAGGGATTCTGGCAATGCGCGATTACTTGTCTGCTTTTTCACAGTTCGATTATCAGCACACCGTCGACGCTGCGCTCGCCGGCGATCTGACGGCCCTCAACGCCTGCATCGAGTGCTGCGACCGGCATGCCCTGCCGGGGCGTATCGCGCTGTTCTGGGAAGGCCGCGATGGTTCCAGCGCCACGTATACCTTCAACGACCTGCAGGACAAGGCTGCGCGGTTCGCCAACTTCCTGCTGGCACAAGGCGTGCAAAAAGGCGACAAGGTCGCCGGACTCCTGCCACGCAACATCGAATTGCTCATCACCGTGTTTGCCGCCTGGCGTATCGGCGCGGTCTATCAGCCGCTGTTCACCGCCTTCGGCCCCAAGGCCATCGAGCACCGCCTGGGCAGCTCGGGCGCCAAAGTGGTGGTGACCGACGCCGTCAACCGTCCGAAACTCGCTGAAGTCGCCGATTGCCCGACCATCGTTACCGTCGGCGGCGCCAAAGGCCAGGGCATCGTACGGGGTGACTACAGTTTCTGGGCTGAACTGGCCAACTATTCCAATGCCTGCGAACCGGTGATGCTGACCGGCGAAGACCCGTTCCTGCTGATGTTTACCTCGGGCACCACCGGTCCGTCAAAAGCCTTGTCGGTGCCGCTCAAGGCCATCGTCGCCTTCCAGAGCTACACCCGTGACGCCGTGGATCTACGCCCCGAGGACGCGTTCTGGAACGTGGCCGACCCAGGTTGGGCCTATGGCATCTATTTCGGTGTGACCGGGCCCATGGCGATGGGGCATCCGATCACCTTCTACGATGGCCCGTTCACCCTGGAAAGCACCTGCCGGGTGATCAACAAGTACGGGATCACCAACCTCACCGGTTCGCCGACGGCCTACCGCCTGTTGATCGCCGGTGGCGACGAGTTCGCCCGCTCGATCAAGGGCAAGCTGCGTATCGTCAGCAGCGCCGGCGAGCCGTTGAACCCGGAAGTGATCCGCTGGTTCGCCGACAACCTCGATGTGGTCATTCACGACCATTACGGCCAGACCGAGCTGGGCATGGTGCTGTGCAACCACCACGGCCTGGCGCACTCGATCCATATGGGCGCCGCCGGCTTCGCATCGCCCGGCCATCGCATCGTGGTGCTGGACGAGGAGTACAAGGAACTGGGTGTTGGCCAGCCGGGCATTCTGGCCATCGACCGCACGCAGTCGCCGATGTGCTGGTTCGCCGGTTACGAAGGGGCGCCGACCAAGGCGTTCGTCGGCCACTACTATTTGAGCGGCGATACCGTCGAGTGGAACCCGGACGGCAGTATCAGTTTCGTCGGCCGCAGCGACGATGTGATCACCACCTCCGGCTATCGCGTCGGCCCGTTCGATGTGGAGAGTGCGCTGATCGAGCACCCGGCCGTGGTGGAAGCGGCGGTGATCGGCAAGCCCGATCCGGAGCGCACCGAACTGGTCAAGGCGTTCGTCGTGCTCAGCGCCCAGTACCGCGCCGACCCTGCGCTGGCCGAGGAGCTGCGCCAGCATGTGCGCAAGCGTCTGGCGGCGCACTCGTACCCCCGTGAAATCGAATTTGTCAGCGAGTTGCCGAAAACCCCAAGCGGCAAATTGCAGCGCTTTATCTTGCGCAACCAGGAAATCGCCAAGGCTCAAGAGGCCGCGGCGAAGAACGTTTCAGCTTGAATCCAAGGAAACAATGATGCAGATCGAAAACAAGGTTTTTCTCGTCACCGGCGGTGCGTCCGGCCTGGGTGCGGCCACCGCGCAAATGCTGGTCGGCGCCGGTGCCAAAGTCATGCTGGTGGACATGAACGCCGAGGCGGTCGCGGCGCAGGCCCAGCGGCTGGGTGCGCAGAGCGTGGTCGCGGACATCAGTGACGAAGCGGCGGCCGAAGCAGCGGTGCAAGCCACGGTCAAGGCCTTCGGCGGCCTCAATGGCCTGGTCAACTGCGCCGGCATCGTGCGCGGCGAAAAGATCCTCGGCAAGAACGGTCCGCATGCGCTGTCCAGTTTCAGCCAGGTGATCAACGTCAACCTGATCGGCAGTTTCAACATGCTGCGCCTGGCCTCGGCGGCGATTGCCGAAAGCGAGGCGGATGCCGGCGGCGAGCGCGGCGTGATCATCAATACCGCTTCGGCGGCGGCCTACGATGGCCAGATCGGCCAGGCCGCTTATGCCGCGTCCAAGGGCGCGATTGTCAGCCTGACGTTGCCCGCGGCCCGTGAACTGGCGCGCTTCGGTATCCGCGTGATGACCATCGCTCCAGGCATTTTCGAAACACCGATGATGGCCGGCATGACGCCGGAAGTTCGCGACTCGCTGGCCGCCGGTGTGCCTTTTCCGCCACGCCTGGGCAAGCCGGACGAGTACGCCGCGCTGGTGCGGCATATCATTGAAAACAGCATGCTCAATGGTGAGGTGATCCGTCTCGACGGCGCCTTGCGCATGGCCGCCAAGTAAGGAGCGAATGTCATGAGCCTTTCCAACGATCCGATTGTCATCGTCAGCGCCGTCCGTACCCCGATGGGCGGATTCCAGGGCGAACTGAAAAGCCTCACCGCGCCGCAACTGGGCGCTGCCGCGATCAAGGCTGCGGTGGAGCGTGCCGGTGTTGCCAACGACGCGGTCGATGAAGTGCTGTTTGGTTGCGTACTGCCAGCAGGTCTCGGCCAGGCGCCGGCACGTCAAGCCGCATTAGGGGCCGGGTTGGACAAGTCGACCCGTTGCACCACCGTCAACAAGATGTGCGGCTCGGGCATGGAAACCACCATTCTGGCCCACGACATGCTGGTCGCCGGCAGCGCCGAGGTGGTCGTCGCCGGTGGCATGGAAAGCATGTCCAACGCACCTTATCTGCTGGACCGCGCCCGCAGCGGCTATCGCATGGGGCATGGCCGGGTGCTGGATTCGATGTTCCTCGACGGTCTTGAAGACGCCTACGACAAGGGGCGCCTGATGGGCACCTTCGCCGAGGACTGCGCCGAAACCAACGGTTTCAGTCGTGAAGCCCAGGACGCCTTCGCCATCACCTCGACCACGCGCGCTCAACAGGCGATCAAGGACGGCAGCTTCAAGGACGAAATCGTCCCGCTGACCGTGACCGTCGGCAAGGAGCAGGTGGTCATCAGCAACGACGAGCAGCCGCCGAAAGCCAAACTGGACAAGATCGCCTCGCTCAAGCCGGCGTTCCGCGACGGCGGTACGGTGACCGCCGCCAATTCCAGCTCGATCTCCGACGGCGCGGCGGCGCTGGTGCTGATGCGCCGCTCCGAAGCCGATAAACGTGGCCTCAAGCCACTGGCGGTGATTCACGGGCATGCGGCGTTCGCCGACACCCCGAGCCTGTTCCCGGTGGCGCCCGTGGGTGCGATCCAGAAACTGATGAAGAAAACCGGCTGGTCGCTCAACGACGTCGACCTGGTGGAGGTCAACGAGGCCTTCGCCGTGGTCAGCCTGGTGACCATGACCAAGCTGGAAATCCCCCATGAGAAGCTCAATGTGCACGGCGGTGCCTGTGCCCTGGGCCATCCGATCGGCGCGTCCGGCGCGCGGATTCTGGTGACCCTGCTCTCGGCCCTGCGCCAGAAGGGCCTCAAACGCGGTGTTGCCGCCATCTGCATCGGCGGCGGCGAAGCCACGGCCATGGCCGTGGAATGCCTGTATTGAGCCTGACGCCAGTCTCTGTGGGAGCGAGCCTGCTCGCGATAACGGTGTGTCATTCAACGATGGTGTTGACTGACCGGGCCCTATCGCGAGCAGGCTCGCTCCCACAGGTTATGTATCTGAACCCGATCAAGGACTTGTCATGATTCCCAATGACGACCAACAACAGATTCGCGACATGGCCCGGCAATTTGCCGAAGAGCGGCTCAAACCCTTCGCTGCCGACTGGGACCGTGAACACCGTTTCCCCAAGGAAGCCATCGGCGAGATGGCCGAGCTGGGTTTCTTTGGCATGTTGGTGCCGGAGCAGTGGGGCGGTTGCGACACCGGTTACCTGGCGTATGCCATGGCCCTGGAAGAAATCGCCGCCGGCGATGGCGCCTGCTCGACCATCATGAGCGTGCACAACTCGGTGGGTTGCGTGCCGATCCTCAATTACGGCAACGACGAACAGAAAGAGCGCTTTCTCAAACCCCTGGCCAGCGGAGCGATGCTGGGCGCGTTCGCCTTGACCGAGCCCCAGGCCGGTTCCGACGCCAGCGGCCTGAAAACCCGCGCTCGCTTGAATGGCGATCACTATGTGCTCAATGGCAGCAAACAGTTCATCACCTCCGGGCAGAACGCCGGTGTGGTGATCGTGTTCGCGGTGACCGATCCGAATGCCGGCAAGCGCGGCATCACGGCGTTCATCGTGCCGACCGATTCGCCGGGCTACAAAGTCGCGCGGATCGAAGACAAACTCGGCCAGCATGCGTCCGACACCTGCCAGATCCTGTTCGAGGATGTGAAAGTGCCGGTGGCCAATCGACTGGGCGAGGAGGGTGAGGGCTACAAGATCGCCCTGGCCAACCTCGAAGGCGGGCGTGTCGGTATCGCCTCGCAATCGGTGGGCATGGCTCGTGCCGCGTTCGAAGCGGCCCGCGACTACGCCCGTGAGCGCGAAAGCTTCGGCAAGCCGATCATCGAGCATCAAGCGGTGGCGTTCCGCCTGGCGGACATGGCCACGCAGATCGCCGTGGCCCGGCAAATGGTGCACTATGCTGCGGCCCTGCGTGACAGTGGCAAACCGGCGCTGGTCGAAGCCTCGATGGCCAAGCTGTTCGCCTCGGAAATGGCCGAGAAGGTCTGCTCTTCGGCATTGCAAACCCTGGGCGGGTACGGTTACCTGAACGACTTCCCGCTGGAACGGATTTACCGTGACGTGCGGGTTTGCCAGATTTATGAAGGCACCAGCGATATTCAACGCATGGTTATTTCGCGCAATCTTTGAGAAAACAATAATGAGCTACGAAACGATTTTGCTGGAAACCCACGGCCGTGTCGGCCTGATTACCCTGAACCGTCCGCAGGCGCTGAACGCGTTGAACTCGCAGATCGTCGGCGAGATCAATCACGCCCTCGATGCCCTGGAAGCCGATGCGAACATCGGCTGCATCGTGCTGACCGGCTCGAAAAAGGCGTTCGCCGCCGGTGCCGACATCAAGGAAATGGCCGAGCTGACCTACCCGCAGATCTACCTCGACGACCTGTTCAGTGACAGCGATCGCGTGGCCAACCGCCGCAAGCCGATCATTGCCGCGGTCAACGGTTTCGCCCTGGGCGGTGGCTGCGAACTGGCGCTGATGTGCGACTTCATCCTGGCCGGCGACAACGCCAAATTCGGTCAGCCGGAAATCAACCTCGGTGTCTTGCCGGGCATGGGCGGCACCCAGCGCCTGACTCGCGCCGTGGGCAAGGCCAAGGCCATGGAAATGTGCCTGAGCGGGCGCCTGATCGATGCCGTCGAGGCGGAGCGTTGCGGCATCGTGGCACGCATCGTGCCGAGCGATGAGTTGCTCGATGAGGCGCTGAAAGTCGCGGCGTTGATCGCCAAAAAGTCCCTGCCGATCGCCATGATGGTCAAGGAAAGCGTCAACCGTGCCTTTGAGGTGAGCCTGTCCGAAGGCGTGCGCTTCGAGCGTCGGGTGTTCCATGCGGCGTTTGCGACACAGGATCAGAAGGAAGGGATGGCGGCGTTCATTGCCAAGCGCGAGGCGCAGTTCCAGGGCAAGTGATGCGGCGTTCCGGTTGACGCCATCGCGAGCAGGCTCGCTCCCACAGTGGTTCATGTTGTTCACAAATGCTGTGAACACCCAGGAACCTGTGGGAGCGAGCCTGCTCGCGATGAGGGCACATTCCCCGCGGGGTGTCAGGTAGCCCGCGTCATCGTTGACCTGCATTGCGAGCGTGCTCGCTCCTACAGGGCTTCACACCAGGTAGTTTTTCAGCTCGCGGGCAATCACCATCCGCTGAATCTCGCTCGACCCTTCATAGATCTGCGTGATACGCGCATCCCGGTAGTACTTCTCGACCGGGTAATCCTCCAGATACCCATAACCGCCATGGATCTGTATCGCTGACGAACAGACTTTCTCGGCCATTTCCGAGGCGAACAGCTTGGCCTGCGAAGCTTCCGAGAGGCAGGGCTTGCCGGCGCTGCGCAGGCGCGCGGCATGCAGGATCATCAGGCGCGCCGCGTTCAGTTGCATGTGCATGTCTGCCAGCAGGTTGGCGACGCTCTGGTGCTCGATGATCGGCTTGTTGAATTGCACGCGATCGCGCGAATAGGCCAGCGCGGCTTCGAATGCCGCACGGGCGATGCCCAGCGCCTGGGCGGCGATGCCGATGCGGCCGCCTTCGAGGTTGGACAGGGCGATGGCCAGGCCCTTGCCGCGCTCGCCCAGCAGGTTGGCTTCAGGGATGGTGCAGTTATCGAGCGTGACCGCACAGGTGTCGGACGCGCGGATGCCCATCTTGTGTTCGGTGCGGTCGACGATAAAACCCTCGGTCTCGGTCGGTACCAGGAAGGCCGAAATTCCGCGTTTGCCAAGGTCTGGATCGGTCACGGCGAATACGATCGCCAACTTGGCCCGTTTGCCGTTGCTGACAAACTGCTTGGCGCCGTTGATCACCCACTGGCCGTCACGCAGCTCGGCGCGGGTGCGCAGATTGTGCGCCTCGGAGCCTGCCTGGGGTTCGGTCAGGCAGAAGCAACCGATCGCCTGGCCGCTGGCCAGATCCGCCAGCCAGGCCTGTTTCTGTTCTTCGCTGCCGTAGTTGAGCACCGGCCCGCAGCCCACAGAGTTGTGGATGCTCATCATGGCGCCGGTGGCGCCGTCGCCGGCAGAGATTTCCTCCACGGCCAGGGCATAGGCCACATAGTCGACATAGGTGCCGCCCCATTCTTCGGGAACCACCATGCCCAGCAGGCCGAGCTCGCCCATTTTCGCCACCAGGGCGTCATCGATCCAGCCGGCCTTTTCCCAGGACTGCGCATGAGGGGCGATTTCGCCACGGGCGAAATCCCGGGCCATGTCGCGAATCATGATTTGTTCTTCGCTCAGTTCGATATCGTTCATGGCTCAGTTCCCGTTCTGCTCAAACCCGTTGAAGAAGCTCGCCACCCGTTCACCCGTCAGTTGTTCGAGGGTCGGCGGGTTCCAGCGCGGCGCTTTGTCTTTGTCGATCAGCAGGGCACGCACGCCTTCGATCAGGTCGCCGCGTTCGAACCACTGGCGGTCCAGATGCAGCTCAAGGGCAAAGCATTGTTCAAGGCTCAATTGCCGACCACGTCGCAGCATTTCCAGGGTCACGCCCATGGCCAAGGGGGAGCGGGTCTTGAGCAGGTCGGCGGTGGCGATAGCCCACTCATGACTGTCGGCGACCGTCACTTGCCTTAATTGCTCAACAATACTCGGCACATCGGGCAGGGCGAAGAAGTGGTCGATGGCCGGGCGCAAGGCGGCAAGCGGCGCGTCGGGCAGTTGCTGCACCGCGTACCTTGCCATCAGGCCCTGCAGGTCCTTGAGCGGCGTGTCGTGCCATTGCAATTGATCGAGTTGTTCGTCCAGCAGGGCCAGTTTGCCGCTGTCCAGATACCAGTCGGCCAGGCCGCAGTAGAGGGCATCGGCGGCGCGGATATGCACACCGCTGACCCCTAGGTAAATGCCCAGTTCGCCGGGAATGCGCGGCAGAAAATAGCTGCCGCCGACATCAGGGAAGTAGCCGATGCCGACCTCCGGCATCGCCAGCCGGCTTCGTTCGGTGACCACCCGCAAGTCCGCGCCTTGCACCAGGCCCATGCCGCCGCCCAGGACGAACCCGTCCATCAAGGCGAGTACGGGTTTGCGGTAGTGGTGGATAGCCAGATCGAGGGCGTATTCCTCGACAAAGAAGTCTTCGTGCAGGGTGTCGCCCTGTTTGTAGCTGTCGTGCAGCGAACGGATGTCGCCCCCGGCGCAGAAGGCTTTTTCGCCGGCACCGCGAAGAACGACGGCCAATATCTGGTCGTCCTCGGCCCAGGCGTCGAGCTGGCGTTGCAGCTGGCGGACCATGTCCAGGGTCAGGGCGTTGAGACCGGCGGGGCGGTTGAGGGTCAGGTGACCGATGTGGTTGCGGACGTCGGCCAGCACTTCATTGGGCATGGCATCCATGGACCGGTTACCCGGAGAAGAAACCTGAGCAGTCATCACTAACTCCCTGCTTTTATTGTTCTTTATCGAGAAGCTCGCGCGCGAGCGATGCAGGATCGTAGCAGTGCAAATTTGTGATGTACAACGGGGATATGTGCAGCGTCTGTCTGCACAAATGCATGGGGATTACGCAGTCCTGTAGGAGCGAGCAAGCTCGCGAAGAAACTCACTCGCGCCGCTGGGCATCAGGTATGACGCGTTATCGTTCACCACCATCGCGAGCTTGCTCGCTCCTACAGGGGTTTGCGGCCCAGGACCTCGCCGATGCTGCGGCGCTTGGCATGCAGTTCGCTGGCGTGGATCAGTTGCTCGAGGTCTTCGGGGGTGATGTCGTAGAAGGCTTCCATATCGGCCAGGGCCAGCTTCAGGTCCTGGGCGGTGATGGCCTGCGTGTCGGTGGGCGGATGGTCGGCGGGAACCATCGGGACCGGTTCGGCGGGGCGCTTGGGATAGCGCACGCGGGTCAGATTGTTGTAGGCCAGTGCACTGAGCAGCATGGTGGAGGCTGCAAGCATTACAGGGCCAAGCGCTTTCCAGTCCATGGCAGCCGTCGCCGGGTCCGCCAGTACCAGCAGCAATGCCAGCGCTCCGGCCGGTGGATGCAGGCAGCGCAGCCAGCACATCAACATCAGCGCCATGCCGGCCGCCAGGCAAGCGTCACCCAGCGTTCGGCCCAGCACATGGGCCACCAGCAACGCCATCACCGCAGCGCACAGATAACCGCCGAGTATCGACCAGGGCTGCGCCAGCGCGCCGGAGGAGACCGCGAACAACAACACTGCCGAGGCCCCCAGAGGCCCGACCAGATGTTGCGCCACCTCGATGCCGAACACCTGAGCGCAGAGCCAGACGCTGAACAGGGTGCCCAGTGACATGCCAATGGCGGCACGGCTCCATTCCGAGGGGCGGGTGTTGATGGCGGCGGGCAACCAGCGAGCGAGCATGACGAGAACCATTGCGTTGTAAAAACATAAGGAAAAAAAGGGCTTGCCTGGGATATCCAGAAAGCCCTTGAAGTTGTTCCAACAAAGGGGGAAGGAACGGCGACAGTGTGCCGATCCTCACGGATGCTGACAAATTCATATTAATGAATGTTCAGTTCATTAATTCTGATGTAATTCCACGCGCCGGCCGCTCAGGAAACACAGCAGTCCACCTGTCGCGGCGAGGGCACTCAGGGCATAGAACATGGTGGGCGCCGGCGAGTGCATCAACAGGAAGCCGCAAATCACCGGGCTCAGCGCGCCACCGAGGGCTGCCAGGTTCTGTGCCGCGTAATAGCTGCCGCGCAGTGCCTGGGGGGCCAGGGTGTCGATGAACAGAAATTCGGCCGGATAAATGATCATCTCCCCGAGGGTGAAAATGAACATCGCCACGCACCACGCCAGCAGGCTGTCCGCCAGGCTGAAGCCGATCAGCCCGAGGATGAACAGGCCGGTGCCGCCGACGATCCAGTAGCGCAACTGCTCGCGTTTGAGCAAGCGACCGATCTGGTACTGCAAGACAATCACGGTGATTGCATTGCAGGCGAGCAGGGCGGCCATGATTTCCAGGGTGTAGGCCGAATCGCGGGTGACCAGCAGGTATTGCGACAGGTACAGCGTGAAGCGCCCGTGCACGACGGTACTGAGCAGGCAACCGCCGGTGAACATGATCAGCGTGCGATCGTTCTTCAAGGCCGCCAGGGTCTTGAGGAAACTCTGCGGTTGGCCGCCGGCCGGCGTCTGTGCGCTGCCTGCGGGGATGCCGATCATCAGGAACATACTGAAAAATGCAATGCCGCCGGCAATCAGGAATGGCCCCGGTGCATAAGCCCCGGCGACCGTCACGCCGGCCATGGGGCCGACGGCGTAGCCGATATTGGTGAGGGTGTAGTTCAGCGAAAATGCCTTGGCGCGTTGGCTGACAGGCAGGTTTTCGCTGAGGATTGCCTTCGACGCGATCAGGAACAATGCCGAGGCGGTTTCGGTGATCACCAGGATGACGGTGCACAGGTAGAGGTTGTGGGCGAAGGTCAACAGCACAAAGCCAATGGCGCTGGAGAGCATCGTCAGGATCAGTAATCGACGCTTTTCCAGGCGATCGATGATGTAGCCGCCGTACAGGGCGAGCAGGGTGGCGATGAATACCGCAATGCCGAGCAGCAAGCCGACATCCTGCGGATTGAGTCCCAGCTGGTTGCTCAGGAACAGTGTGAGCAGCGGACTGATGATGGCGCGACTGACGACGATGGTCAGCGAAACGATCATCAGCCGGCGAATGACAAGCGAGTAGGTGGCCACGGCGCTGCAAATGTCCTTATAAAGACCTGTTGTCGATGCCCTGGTCCTTCAGCGTTGGTTGACCGACAGTACCGTGGGATCAGGGGCGGTGCAGCAGGACGACATCGTTTTTATCGAAGCTGCCGCTCAACACGGGTTTCAATTCACCAAACGGCGTGCCCTGAAGGCCTTGATACGCCTTTTCATCCATCATCAGCCATAACGGACCCTGCAGGCCTTCCAGTCCCGCAACCGACGGGATGAACAGCGGCTGCAAGTCGTGGCCAATATTGACCATGAACTTGATGCCCTTGCCATCCTTGGTCATGTCATACATGACCAGCGGCGCCGGATCTTTCTGGATCATGGCATAAGTGGTCTCGCTGAAATTGCGGGTGTCATAGAGTCGACGCTCAAGGGGTTCGACCGTGAGTGCATAAAAAGACCACAGCCCCACCACTGCACAGGCCGCCAATCCTTGCGCTCGCCAGTGGGGTTTCATGAGCAGGGCCAATGCGATGGCTTGCACGACGCCAAGAATGATCAGCGTTGGAGCAAGGCTGTGCAGTTCTTGCGGAAAGTGTCGACGGGCGACCAGCAAGGCGACGATCAGCAAGGCCGGGATCACCAGCCACAGTCCTTGCATCACCCCCCTCAACCAGCCGAACACACGCCCCTGGGCCACGGCAAAGGGGTACGCGGCAATGATGGCCGCCATGGGCAGCATCGGCAGCATGTAACGGGCCTTCTTGGCCAGGGGAATGGAAAGCCCGATCATGACGATCAATGCGGCGGCGACGCAATATTGCACCAGTCGCAATGAAGGCCCCGCCTGACGCGCAGACATGCAGGTCGCGATCAAGGCCAGTATTGCCAATGGATAGGCCAGTGCGTAGTTGCCTACGGAGCTGGTGAAGTAATACAGCACATCGTTGGCGCCTTCGCTGCCATCCATGCGGCCGGTGAATTGCATGCGAATCACGTCTTGCACGAAGGCCGGGCCGCCGCTGGTGTGGGCCAGCCACAGCAGCACGCCGATGCAGGCCGCCAGCACAATCGTGGCCAGTACGCCAAAGGTAAAAAACCGGTGCCATTGACGATTGAGCAGGTAGTAGCTGCACAGCATGGCGGTTGGCACGACCAGGCCCATGGGGCCACGAATGCCGAAACCGAGCACGAGCAGGGCAAAGATGAGGCCGAGCCTGCGGGGTTTGTCGAAGTGATCGGCAACGTAACCCAGGTAGAACACGGCAAACGCGACAGCCGCCAGCATCAGGTCCAGGGACACGGCGCGGGTTTCGGTGACAAAGGTGTTGGTCAGCAACATCAGGGCGATGCTCAGCAACGCCCAGCGTTTGGAATAGGGCGCCAGCAAGCGGTACATCAAGGTCACGATGACCGTTGCGGCGATGGCGCTAGGCAACCAGGCACTGAGGCTGTTGACCTGCCCGAAAGGCAGGGACAGCAGCCAGATGAACACGGTCGATAACGCCGAGTAGTCGGCATAAGGCTCGCCATAGGTCGTCGGGAAAAACGATAGCCCGTGACGCAGCATTTCCTGGGCGAACAATACAAACCGCGAATCGAAACCGATTGCCGCCTGTTGATAGACCCCGGCACTGAACAACACAAGGGCCAGAAGACCCAGCCCAAGGGATTGCTGTCGAATGCCGGGGGTCATGGTGATTAACCTTCTACAGAAGCAGTGGTCCATTGCTGGTGCGGGATCGGCAGATTGCGCGACTCACCACGACCCATCGGGAAGTAGGTGAAACCGTTGCGCGCCATGCGATCGGCATCGTAGAGGTTGCGCCCGTCGAAGATCACCGGTGCATTGAGGCGTTGCTGGATCAGGTCGAAATCCGGCGCCTTGAACTGTTGCCACTCGGTGCAGATGATCAGTGCATCGGCACCGGTCAACACCGATTCCGGCGTGCCCATGAGCATCAGCTTCTCCTGATCGGGATACAGCTTCTGGGTTTCCTGCATGGCTTCAGGGTCGAACGCTCGCACGTTCGCGCCAGCGGCCCACAGCGACTCCAGCAGCACGCGGCTCGGGGCATCGCGCATGTCGTCGGTGTTCGGCTTGAACGCCAGGCCCCACAACGCAAAGGTCTTGCCTTGCAGTTCGCCCTTGTAGAACGCCTTGATGCGTTCGAACAGCTTGTGTTTCTGGCGTTCGTTGATCGCTTCTACCGCTTGCAGAAGGTCATTGGAGCAGTTGGCCTCTTCGGCGCTGTGGATCAGGGCACGCATGTCCTTGGGGAAGCACGAGCCGCCATAGCCGCAGCCTGGGTAGATGAAGTGGTAACCGATGCGCGAGTCGGCACCGATGCCCAGACGTACCGACTCGATGTCGGCGCCCAGGTGCTCGGCCAGTTCGGCGATCTGGTTGATGAAGCTGATCTTGGTCGCCAGCATGCAGTTGGCGGCGTATTTGGTCAGCTCTGCACTGCGCAGGTCCATGAACATGACGCGGTCGTGGTTGCGGTTGAACGGTGCGTACAGATCTCGCATCACGTCACGCACTTCTTCGTCTTCGCAGCCGATGATGATGCGGTCGGGACGACGGCAATCGGAGACCGCCGAGCCTTCCTTGAGAAACTCGGGGTTGGAGACGATATCGAACTTCAGCTCGCGGCCGATCTCGACCAGGCATTTGTCGATGTGCGCGCGCAACGCGTCGCCCGTGCCCACCGGTACGGTGGATTTCTCCACCAGGATCAAGGGTTTTTCGCGATGGCGGGCCACGGCGTCGCCCACCGACATCACGTAGCTCAGATCCGCCGAACCGTCGTCGCGAGAGGGCGTGCCGACCGCGATGAACAGCACCTGGCCGTGTTGCACGGCGAATTTTTCGTCGCTGGTGAACTGCAACCGCTTGTGGTCCAGGCCCTCGCGTACCAGGCTGGCCAGCCCGGGTTCGAAAATGCTCACATGGCCTTGCTTGAGCAGGGCGACTTTGTTTTCGTCAATGTCCATGCAAACGACGTCGTGACCGACTTCAGCCAGAACGGCTGCCTGTACCAGTCCTACGTAACCGCTACCAAATACGCTGATTTTCATTGGGCACTCCTCAGTTCGGGCGCGCGAGTAGATCGAGAGTTGATTGTGATGACGCCAAGGATGACCAGGGCCACTCCGAGGCTTCTGTTTAGGCTGAATTCTTCATGGAACAACGGCAGGCTGGCGGCGGCCAGGTACACCAGCGCGTAGCTGATGCTCAAAAGCGAATAGGCCCGGCCGAGGGGCAGGTCGCGCAGGGCGACTAGCCAGCAGAGCATCGACAGGCCATAGGCGACGATGGCCGCCAGCACCACCGCGATGGCGGACAGGTCGATGTGGGCACTGAGCCATTGATCCGGTTGTGGCAGGCGACTCATGCTCCAGCGCATGCCCAGTTGGGCGGCACTGACCAGCAGGACGCTGCCCAGGGCAAAGGTGATTCCGCGGCGCTGGCTCATGCGTGTTGCCCCAGCAGTGCCACGCCGCCGATGACCAGGGCGACACCGAGCCAATGACGGCGGTCGATGTGCTCCTGGAACACGAAGCGGGCGACGAGCGTGATCAACACGAAATTGAGGCTGAGCATTGGATAGGCAATGCCGACTTCAAGGCGTTGCAGCACCAGCAGCCACACCAGCAACCCCGAGCCCATGGCCGCCAGTGCCAGCCACAGCCACGGCGAGCGCAATTTCTCGCCCCAGCCCGATTCCCGCCCGCGCCAGCTTTCCACCGCATATTTCTGCGCGATCTGGCCCAGGCAGGTCAGCAGGCAAGCAACCAAAAGCAACAGCAGGCTCATGGCGTCGCCCGGGGGATGATCAGAATCACCAGGTTGCCTTGCTCGTAACGCTGGCCTTCCTTGGGCAACTGGTCGAGTTCGTGCAGCTCGTCGTCACCCTTGACGCGCATGACCACGCCCACCGAGCCATTCTGGCGGGCCTTGCTCATCCAGTCCTGTATCTGGTGGGGATCGACTCGGTGCTGGATCGAATCCGGGTATTCAAGTCCATATTTGAGTTCGCCGATGGTGTTGTAGAACGCCACCTCCTGACGTTTCAGGCGCCAGGCCAGGGCCGATGCGGCGCCCAGGTCGTTGCTCAGCAACTGCCCGGTCTGGCTCAGTTCGTCCAGATGCTGGAGGATGAACTGGTCCGGCATCTTGTTGGTCACCACCGAGTTGGGCAATGCAGCCGGTATCAGCCCGATCAGCAGCAGGCTGCCGAAGGCCGGTGCGGCCCAGCATTGCAATGGCCTGAAAGCCTGCAGCAGGTTGGCGATGATCCAGCCGGTCAGGCCGATGAATACGAGTACCAGATTGTGCAGCTCATGGTCGTATATCGGCTTTTTCAGTTGCAGGTAGACCAGGGCCAGCAGAACGACCACGCCCAGCACCAGATTGAGCAAGCCATTGATACCCAGGATGCGACCCTGTTCCAGTTTCAAGCGGTCGGCCAGTGCGTGGCCCAGCAGCAAGGCCAATGGCAACAGGCATGGCAGGATGTAGGCGGGCAACTTGCCTTTGCTCAGGCTGAAGAAGATCAGCGGCATGATCAGCCAGGACAACAGGAAGGCAATGTGAGGCTGGGTCCTGGTTTGCCAGGCCTGCTTCAATCCGGCAGGCAGCAACGCCACCCACGGCAGGCTGAAGGCCACCAGCAATGGCAGGTAGTACCACCACGGCGCATTGTGCTGGGCGTCTTCCCCGGCAAAGCGGCGGATGTGTTCATGCCAGAAGAAGAAGCGCCAGTAGTCGGGCTCCTGTGCGTGCACCGCCAGGACCCAGGGCAGGCTGACGACAATGGCCACGACAATCGCGATCGGTCCGCAGGTCAGCAGGTCGCGCCAGCGTTTCTGCCAGACGATCCAGGGCAGGGCGACCAGCACCGGCAATGCCCAGGCGAGAAAGCCCTTGGTCATGAAACCCATGCCGCAGGCCAGTCCCAGCACCGCCCAGGCCGTCAGGCGCTGACCGCGACCGGTGCTGTCCAGAGCGAACCACAGGGCCACCAGGCTCAGGTTGACCCAGAAGGTGAATTGCGGATCGAGGTTGGCATACCCGGCCTGGCCGCCAATCACGGTGAGGCTCATGTACAACAGCGCGCAGACGAAGCTCTTGCGCGGCTCGTTCCACAAGCGTCGGGCAATCAGGTAGCACAGCAACACGCTCAGGCCGGTGCTCAGTGCCGATGCGAAGCGCACGCCGAACAGGTTTTGCCCGAACAGCGCCTGACCCAGGGCGATCATCCAGTAACCGGCCGCCGGTTTTTCGAAATAGCGGACGGTCATGAAGTGCGGCGAAACCCAGTTTCCGCTCAGGAGCATTTCCTGGCTGATCTGGGCGTAGCGGGTTTCGTCGGGAATCCACAAGCCATGGCTGCCCAGCGGCAGCAGGAACGCCAGCCCCATGATGGCCAGCAACAGCGGTAACGCCCAGCGTCTGGTCATGCGCCTTGCACTCCCAGCCAGCCTTCACGGCCTTGCAGGGCACCACGTACCACTCGGCCACTCGGCAGGTTGCCGGGGGATTCGGGCAACAGGTCGCCCAAGGGTTGAAAATGGATGCCCCGCTGGCGTGCATCGGCCAGCAGTTGGCGAAAATCGTTAGCCATCAGAATCCCTTCTACTTCAGCGTGGATCGTGTAGACGTTGAGTTTTTCGGGGGAGAATCGATCAAGAATGAACGCGTTGAAATCCTTGGCGGCGACCTCCGGACCGACCACTTCGTCGAAGGTCGGCAAGTCTACCGGAATCTGCGGAACACCCGGGCGACCATCGGCCAGGATCGGCCGAAACAGGCTTTGGCCCCGACAATCGCTGTTGTAACGGAAGCCAAACGCTTGCTTGGCTTCGATCACGCGTTCGTCCGCACGCCAACCGGCACTGGCCGAGCACCAGATGTGTTCGCCGAGGATGTCCTGGAGCGTATCGACACCCTGACGGACCTGCTCGAACAACCGCGCATCGCTCCAGCGCCCGGCATTGGCCTGCCAGCCGTGGTGATCCCAGGCGTGCAGGCCGACCTCGTGCCCGGCGTCGCGGGCCTGGCGCATCAGATGCCCCAGGTCGCGGCCGATGGGCTTGCCGGGCCATGCCGTACCGGCCAGGAGAATATCCCAGCCGTAGAGACCTGCAGCGTTGGAGCGCAGCATTTTCCAGAGAAATTGCGGGCGGATCAGGCGCCACAGATGCCGGCCCATGTTGTCCGGGCCGACACTGAAGAAAAACGTTGCCTTGATCTGCGCTTCGTCCAGCAGTTCCAGCAACCGCGGCACACCTTCACGGGTGCCGCGGTAGGTATCGACATCGATGCGCAAACCTGCCTGCATCAGCGCTTGTCCGCGATTTCGAGCATGGCTTCACGCAAGAAGAAGTCCAGCGTGTTACCGATGGTCTCGCGCATTTCAACGGTCGGCTCCCAGTTCAGCAGGCGCTTGGCGTTGGCGATGCTTGGCTTGCGGTGGGACACGTCCTGGTAGCCGCCGCCGTAGAACGCCTTGCTTTCCACGTCGCGGAAACCGGCGAACGGCGGGAAGTTGTTGCGCAGCGGGTGAGCTTCGAATTGACGCAGCAGCTCTTCAGCCAGCTGGCGGATGCTCGCTTCGTTGTCCGGGTTGCCGATGTTGACGATTTGGCCGTTGCAGACATCGTTGTCGTTATCGATGATTCGTGCCAGTGCCTCGACACCGTCGGCGATGTCGGTGAAGCAGCGTTTTTGCTCGCCGCCGTCGAACAGGCGGATCGGCGTGCCTTCCACCAGGTTGAGAATCAGCTGGGTGATGGCGCGGGAACTGCCGATACGTGCCGAATCCAGACGGTCCAGGCGCGGGCCCATCCAGTTGAACGGACGGAACAGGGTGAAGTTCAGGCCTTTCTGGCCGTAAGCCCAGATCACGCGGTCGAGCAGTTGCTTGGAGACCGAGTAGATCCAGCGCTGCTTGTTGATCGGGCCGACCACCAGGTTGGAGCTGTCTTCGTCGAAGTTCGGGTCCTGGCACATGCCGTAGACTTCCGAGGTCGACGGGAAAATCACGCGTTTGTTGTACTTGACGCAGTAGCGAACCAGCTTGAGGTTTTCTTCGAAGTCCAGTTCGAACACGCGCAGCGGGTTGCGCGTGTATTCGATCGGCGTGGCGATCGCCACGAGCGGCAGGACCACGTCGCACTTCTTGATGTGGTATTCGATCCACTCGGAGTGAATGCTGATATCGCCCTCGACGAAGTGGAAGCGTGGGTGGTCGCGCAGACGGTCGATGGCGTCCGAACCGATGTCCAGGCCATAGACTTCGTAGCGGTCGTCACTCAGCAGGCGCTCGGACAGGTGGTTGCCGATAAAGCCGTTGACGCCCAGGATCAGCACGCGGGTGCGACGCGGTGCGCGGCCGGATTCGGCGCCACGCAGCACGGAACCGTCAACCAGGCCCAGCTCATTGGCCAATTGCGGGCCGCTCAGGTACAGGCCGTTGTCGTTGCGCTGGCCGGCGTTGATCACCAGCGAGTCTTGACCGCAGGCGATACGCAGCGGATCGACGCTGATCACGCGGCCAGGCGCCTGGCCTTCGTTGCCCTTGGCGACTTCGGCGCTCCAGACAATCAGCTTGTGCTCGCCCACGGCGCAGAACGCGCCCGGGTACGGCTGGGTCACGGCGCGAACCAGGTTGAACAGTTCTTCTGCCGGTTTGCTCCACACCAGTTTGCCGTCGGCTGGGGTGCGACGGCCGAATACGGTGGCTTTGGACTCGTCCTGCGGGGTTTCGGTGACTTTGCCCTGCTGAAGCAGCGGCAAGGTGTCACGCAGCAGGTCGGCGGCGGCCACGCGCAACTTGCCGTGCAGGCTCAGCGCGGTATCGCTGCGCTCGATGGCCACTTTTTTCTGGGCCAGGATGGCGCCGGCGTCGGCGCGCTTGACCATGCGGTGCAGGGTGACGCCGGTTTCGCTTTCACCGTTGACCAGCACCCAGTTGGCCGGAGCGCGACCGCGATACAGTGGCAGCAACGAACCGTGCAGGTTGAATGCGCCTTTGCGGGCGGTGGCCAGCAGTGGCTCGCTCAGCAGATTGCGGTAGTAGAAGGAGAAGATGTAGTCCGGGTCGAGTTTGGCGATGCGCTCGATCCACAGCGGGTGGTTGGCATCTTCCGGTGCATGCACGGGAATGCCCTTGCGTGCACACAGCTGAGCCACGGAACCGTAGAAGGCGTTCTCCTTGGGATCGTCGGCGTGGGTAAAGACGGCGGCGATTTCGTAACCGGTTTCGAGCAGTGTTTCGATGCCGGCACAGCCAATATCGTGATAGGCGAAGACAACAGCTTTTACAGTCATGGGAGAACCCGATCTGGAGAAGTGGAAGTGTGGTCGTCGACCACGGAAACAGGAGAGGTCGGCTGGCTACGCAGGACCTTTTCGATAAAGAAACGCGGACGCGCACGCACATCGCTGTACATGCGACCCAGGTATTCGCCCAGCAGGCCCATGCCGATGAACTGGCCGCCGGTGAACACGAACAGCACCGCGAACAGTACGAATGTACCGTCGCCGGCCCAACTGCTGCCCAGTGCCAGGCGCAGGACAATCAAGATCAGGGCGAACAGCACGCCCAGGCCCGCCATGCCGAAGCCGATGATGCTCAGCAGGCGCAGGGGCGTGGTGGTCATGCAGGTGACCAGGTCGAACATCAGGTTGATCAGGCGCATCGGGCTGTACTTGGAATCACCGTGTTCACGCTCGGCGTGGTTCACGAGGATTTCGGTGGTGTGCCGGGCGAAGCTGTTGGCCAGGATCGGAATGAAGGTGCTGCGCTCGCGGCAGGCGAGCATGGCGTCGACGATGGTGCGGCGGTAGGCGCGCAACATGCAGCCGTAGTCGCTCATGGCCACGCCGGTGGAGCGCTGCACGGCGAGGTTGATCAGTTTCGACGGATAGCGGCGCAAAGCCGAATCCTGACGGTTGTTGCGCACGGTGGCGACCACGTCGTAGCCCAGTTCGGCCTGGGCGACCAGGCGCGGGATCTCCTCGGGCGGGTTCTGCAGGTCGGCGTCGAGGGTAATCACCACATCGCCCTTGCTCTGCTCGAACCCGGCCATGATTGCCGCGTGCTGGCCATAGTTGCGGTTGAGGATGACCGCGACCACCGGGCTGTTCGGCCGGGAGGCGGCCTGCTCCAGGATGTCGGCGGAGTCGTCGCGGCTGCCGTCGTCGACCAGTACGATCTCGTAAGGGTGGCTGAGCTGCTGGCACGCCGCTTCAGTACGACGCAACAGTTCCGGCAGGCTGGCTTGTTCGTTGTAGACCGGGATTACGATCGACACGAAATTGATGGGGTAAGGTCTCACAGGCTTGTGTCCAGGCAGTTTTCAATGGCGCCGACGACGCGTTCGACGTCATCGGTGGTCATGTCGGGGAACAACGGAATCGAACACAGCCGCGCCGAGTTCCATTCGGTGTTGGGCAAATGAATATCAGGAAAGCGTTGACGGTAATACGTGTGCAGGTGCGTGGCGATGAAATGGATGCCGGTGCCGATATTGCGTTCCTGCAGGGCCTTCATGAACGCCTCGCGGTCCAGGCCGCAGCGTTCTGCGTCGATGCGCAGGATGAACAGGTGCCAGGCATGGGTTTGCGCATGGGCGGGAATGGCCAGCGGTTGCACCGGCAAGCCTTCCAGGCGTTGCAGGTAGGTGCCGGCCAACTCCGTGCGTTTGGCATTGATTTCGTCCAGTCGCTGCAATTGCACCAGGGCGATGGCGGCATTGATATCGGCCAGGTTGTATTTGAACCCCGGTTCCACCACCTGTGCCTGGGGTTTGCGGCCGTGGGTCAGACGGTCGTAGGCGTCGACCCCAAGACCATGGAACTTGAGCATGCGAACGCGCGAGGCGAGGGCTTCATCGTCGGTGACGAACATCGCGCCTTCGGCGCAGGTCATGTTCTTGATGGCATGAAACGAGAAAATCGCGGTGCCGCGGGCGCCGACGGGGCGCCCCTTGTAGCGGGTGCCAGCGGCATGGGCGGCGTCTTCGATCACCGCGATACCGTGTTTGTCGGCCAGCGCATACAGCGGATCGAGATCGAACGCGGCGCCGGCGTAATGGACCGGGATGATCGCTTTGGTGCGCGGGGTGATCGCCGCTTCGATAGTGGCGGCATCGCTCATCAGCGTGTCGCGGTCGACATCGACGAACACCGGCGTGGCGCCCAGCAGGCAAATCATGTTCGCCGTGGAGACCCAGGTTTGTGAGGGAGTAATGACTTCATCGCCCGGACCGATGCCCAGTGCCAGCAAAGTGATATGCATCCCACCGGTCGCCGAGGACAGCGCAACGGCATGGCGGCAGCCGACATAATTGGCGAAGTGTTCTTCCAGTGCCTGGTTTTTCGGCCCGGTCGTAATCCAGCCCGAACGCAGGACCTGCTCTACGGCAGCGATCTCTTCGTCGCCGATGCTCGGGCGGGAAAACGGGAGAAAAGCCTCACTCATGGAAACCTCGGGGCTGAAAAATTGAGTAGCCTTTGAGGCCAAAAATTGGATCCAGCAACAGCGTAGACGCAAAAAACGAAAGCTGCATCAAATAGTTAGTCGATTGGGCGGTAAAAGGCACCGGTTGACATTCGCGGCCATGGAAGGCAGGTTGGAACCCTAGCAAATCTCACACCGTATCGGTATGAGCGTATGCTTAATTTTGTGAAATAAACATGAAAAAACGGTCGGCGAAACGTTTATCTCAACGCTATTAAGCAAGTGTTCAGACTTCTACCGTTTATCGCGTAACCAAGTAGAACCTTCTTACAGAAGTGTCTTCCTTTACATGAACTATATCCCAGTTCTTAGTTGTTTTATTGATCCGTTTTTACTCAAGGCCGTATCGTTTGATTGACTTACCCGTTATTGATTCGCATCTCCCCGGTGTCAACCCGCTGACTTTATATCTCGCCCGATTGGCGCCGTCCAGCCAGTTGACCATGCGTTATGTCTTGCAGGACGCCGCCGACCGCCTGGGTTTCGAAGACATGGATATCGAGGAAATTCCCTGGCATGGGTTGCAGCCCGAAGATGTCATTGCGCTGGTGGCAACCCTGCGGGCCGATGGTTATGCACCGAACACTTCTTCGCTTTATGTCAATGCCGTACGCGGTGTGATGAATGAAGCGTGGCGCATGAGCCTGATCACTCAGGAGCACCTGCTGAAAATGCGTTCGGTCAAGGGGATTTCCGGTACGCGTCTGTCCCAGGGACGCAACCTGCGACGCTCGCTGATTCAGGAACTGATGGAGGTTTGCGCCGCCGATCCACGACCGCAAGGGCTGCGGGATGCGGCGATCATCGGGATTCTCTACGGGTCGGGCATGCGCAAGTCGGAGTCGGTGAACCTTGACTTGAGTGAGGTCGATTTCAACGAGCGCAGCCTGCGGGTTACCGCCAAGGGCAACAAGCAGTTGATCAAGTACGCGCCGGCCTGGGCGTTTGCCAGGCTCGATGCCTGGCTGGAGTTGCGCCGATCACAGCTCAAGGAAGGCGAGGCGGACGACGCTTTCCTGTTCAACCGTATTCGACGCGGCAGCCATATCACCCGCGAGCGCATCACCAAACATGCGATCTACTATATTGCCCGGCAACGCGGCGCGCAGGTGGGGGTGAAGATCATGCCCCACGATTTCCGTCGTTCGTTCATCACTCGGGTGATCGAGGAGCACGATCTGTCGATCGCTCAGAAGCTGGCCCACCACAGCAACATCCAGACCACCGCCAACTACGATGTTCGCGATGACAATGAGCGGCGCCGTGCGGTGGATCGCTTCGATCTTTGACGGGAGGCCTTCAGGCCTCGCTCAGCACATGGGCGTGGCCGATGGTCGAGACATGCACTGCGCTACCGGCCGGTGGCGCGTACATGCCGGAGCTGCGCACCAGCAGTGATCGCCCCGATTCTTCGCCGGGTGCCGAGTTCTGTAATTCCACGGTCAGGGTGCAGGTATTGCCACTGAAATCACGATCCGTGATCACTGCGCGGCAACCGGTGACTTCCGCGCCATTGGGCAGGACACTGGCGACCTGCAACTGCTCGGGGCGCAGCATGATCTGTGCCGCGCTGTTGTTGCGGTGATTATTGACCGGGATCCGGCCAAGGTCGCAATGGGCCCAGCCGGCCTCGATGCGAGCGGGCATGACCACGGCATCGCCCAGGAACAGCGCGGTCTGGACATCGTCGGGATAACGGTAAAGATCCAGCGGATGACCTGATTGCACCAGCCTGCCGTTGCGCATCACGGCCAGTTGATCGGCAAAGGACAGCGCTTCGCTCTGGTCATGGGTGACGAGGATGGTGGTCACGCCGGCGTCGGCCAGCAGTCGCGCAACCAGTTTGCGCATGTTGGCGCGCAGGCCGGTGTCGAGGGCGGAAAACGGCTCGTCCAGCAACATCAGTCGCGGTTGCTGCGCCAGGGCCCGTGCCAGGGCAACCCGTTGCTGCTGGCCGCCGGACAGTTCGTGGGGCCAGCGCTGGGCCATGCTGGCATCCAGAGCAACGCTGTCCATCAATTGCGCAACACGTTCCTGCCTTTCGCTGCCCTTGGTCGCCAGGCCGAAGCCGATATTGGCCGCCACCGTCATATGCGGGAACAACGCGCCGTCCTGCGGCACATAGCCAATCAGGCGCTGGTGCGCCGGTACTTCGTGGGTGCTGTCGACCAGGGTCTGGCCGTTGAGCGACAAGCGCCCGGAATCGGGAAACTCGAAGCCGGCGATCATCCGCAGCAAGGTGGTCTTGCCTGATCCCGAGGGCCCGACAATGACCGTGCGGCTGCCGGTGGGCACCGACAGGCTGATGTTTTCCAGGGCACGTTGGGCGCCGTAGGATTTGGAGATCGAATGCAGTTCCAGAGCGTTCATCGGCCAGCCGTTTTCTTGGATTGGTGGTAAAGGATCCCGGTGAGCGGGAGCGACAGCACAATCATCAGCAGCGCGTAAGGGGCCGCGGCGGCGTAATCGATTTCGCTGGTCGACGACCAGAAACCGGTGGCCAGCGTACGTGTGCCGTTGGGGGCCAGCAACAGGGTGGCGGTCAGTTCATTGGTGATCGCCAGGAAGACCAGTGCCGCGCCTGCGGCAGCCCCTGGCGCGGCCAGGCGCAGGGTAATCAGCCACAATGCCCGGGCCGGCGAGCGGCCAAGGCTGCGGGCCATGTTTTCCAGCTCCACCGGTGCCTGGGCAATGCCTGCACGCAGGCTGACCAGGGCGCGGGGCAGGAACATCAACAGGTAGGCCAGCAATACGGTGATGGTGGTCTGGTAGATAGGCCGGGCGAAATGGATGGTCACGGTGACCAGCGCCAGCGCCACCACGATTCCCGGCAGGGAGCTGGTGATGTAATTGCAGCTTTCCAGAATGCGTTGCAAGCGACCTGGGGAGCGAATCGACAGCCAGGCGATCGGGATGGCTGCGCAGGTCGTCAAGGCGGCGCCGGCCACGCCAAGCAGCAAGGTCTGTTCCAGTGCCGGCAGTAGCGTGGTCAGGTCCCAGACCTCGGCACCGCCGGCAATCAGCCATTTGCCCAGGGTAATCAGCGGCACACCCAGTGCCAGGGCACAGGTGACGGCCTGTAGCACCAGTGAAAATGCAGTGGCCGGTGCTTTCAGGCACACGATCCGTTGCTCCCGCGCGCTGCCGGAGCCCACCCGGGCGTAGCGGGCATTGCCTCGCGCGGCCGACTCGGCGCACAGCATCACCAGGCAGCAAAGCGCCAGTACCCCCGCCAGCAGATTGGCGGAGGGCCCATTGAAGGTGGATTTGAACTGATCGAAGATCGCCGTGGTGAAGGTGTCGAAGCGAATCATCGCGTACAGGCCGTATTCGGCCAGCAGGTGCAGGCCGACCAGCAGGGCACCGCCGCAGATGGCCAGGCGCAGCTGCGGCAATACCACTCGGAAGAACACCGCCCAGGGTTTGAGCCCCATGGATTCGGCGACATCTTCGATGGCCGGGTCCAGGCGGCGCAATGTCGCGGCGACCGGCAGGTACAGGAACGGGAAGTAGGCGATGACCGATACCAGTACCCCGGCAAACAACCCGTGTATCGGTGGTACCAGGCTGACCCAGGCATAGCTGTGCACGAACGCCGGAACCGCCAGCGGTGCCGTCGCCAGGAGCGACCACATGCGTCGTCCCGGCAAATCGGTACGTTCGGTCAGCCAGGCCAGCGTTACACCCAAAAGGATGCACAGCGGAACGGTGATCACTACCAGCAAAGCGGTATTGACCAGCAATTCGCCAACCCGTGGCCGGAACACCAATGGCACCAGGGCGGCCCAGCCAGTTTGCAGGTATACGCCTATGACGAACGCGATCGGCAGCAGTGCCAGCAATGAAACCAGCACCGACAAACCGATCACCCAGGCGCCGCCACGGTTCGCGAAAATACCGCGAGATCGTCGACGCAGGTTGGCGGGTGCGCTTGGCGCGACACCCGCCGGCAGGGTTTCAGGCATCAATTAAAGCAGTCCCGCCTGAGTCATCAGCTCCACGGCCTTTTTGCTGTCGAGTTTGGAGGCATCGACGGTTGGCGCGTCGAGCTGCTGCAAAGGCACCAGTTTCGGGTTGGATTGAGCGTTCTTGCCCACGGCGTATTCAAACGACTTGCCGTCCTTGAGAATGGCCTGGCCGTCCTTGCCGGTAATCCATTTCAGGAAGGCCTGGGCTTGTTCCTTGTGCTTGCTGGAAGCCAGCACGCCACCACCGGAGATGCTGACAAATGCACCCGGATCCTTGTGCTTGAAGTAGTGCAGGGCGGTGTTCTTGCTGTTTTCGCCGGTCTTGGACTGATCGACGAAGCTGTAGTAGTGGAAGATCACGCCGCTGTCGATTTGCCCGGCATTGACGGCCTTGAGCACCGAGCTGTTGCCACGGTAGGCGCTGAAGTTGGTTTTCATGGCCTTGAGCCAGTCCAGGGTCGCGGCTTCGCCTTTCTGTTCGAGCATGCCGGCGACGATGGCCTGGAAGTCGGCGCCGCCTGGCGATGCAGCCCAGCGACCTTTCCAGCTCGGGTCGGCCAGGTCCATGATCGATTTGGGCAGCTGGGCTTCGGTCAGTTTGCTCGGGTTGTAGACGAACACCGTCGAGCGCGCGGCGATCCCGACCCATTTGCCGTGGGCAGGACGGTAGGCCGCATCGACTTGCTCCAGGGTGGTTTTGTCGACCGGCACGAACAACCCGGCGTTATCGACCAGTACCATGGCCGGGGAGTTTTCGGTCAGGAACACATCGGCCGGCGAGGCGGCGCCTTCCTGCACCAACTGATTGCCCATCTCAGTGTCGTCGCCGTTACGCAACGTAACCGGAATACCGGTTTCCTGAGTGAAGCCTTCAACCCAGGCCTTGGTCAGGCCTTCGTGCTGCGCGTTGTAAACCACGATGCCGACGCCATCGGCTGCATACACATGGCCTGCACTCACAAGGGCAGTGGCCAGCAGGGCTTTTTTCAGGAAAGACGGGATACGGGAAATCATGCGGTGGCAGCTCCGGTTTTTTAGAGTCGAACACGTCGAGTCGGCGAAGGAAGTTCGTCGGTCAGTGTAGTTCAATAGGAATCATTTGCATGTTTAAGGCCGGCGAATGTAGAGCGCAGAATGAGAAAAAAACGTCAAATTAATGGTTAATTCCTGTCATTTTGCAACCACTTAAAACTCGAAAAGGCCTGCCAGCGCACTTTCCCGCGAAGTTCAAGGGCATCAAGCTGTTCAGATCCTCGACAAAAAAGCGTCCGCCCTTAAACGAAAAAACCGGGAACCCATTTCAGGTTCCCGGTTTTCGGAGGGGGCGATTCGCCTCAGGGTTTGCTTTGCGGGAAGATCAGAATCTGCAGGTTGCCGCGCTGATAGCGTTGGCCGTCCAGGGGTAACGCTTCGACTTCCTGGACTTCGTCGACGCTGTTGACCCGCATCACCACGCCGACCGAACCCTTTTTACGGGCTTCGGTCATCCACTGCCCAACATTGTCCATGGTCACTTTGCGTGAGGCCATGGCCGGGTCGTCGAGGCCGTATTTGAGTTCGCCGATGACATTGTAGAGGTCCACCTGCGGCCGCTTGGTCAACCAGGACAAGGCCGAGGCTGCCCCCAGATCGTTGCTCAGCAAGGATGACGTCTGGTTCAGGCTGCCCAGGTGCTCGGCGATAAACCGGTCGGGCATCTTGCTGTTGACAATCTGGCCCGGCATGGCGGCCGGCAGCAGCGCTACGAGCAAACCGATACCCAGGGCCGGCATGGCCCAGAATTGCAATGGCCGCAGCACTTGCAAGGCGTTGGCAATGATCCAGCCCAGCAGAACGATGAACACCAGCGAGAGGCTGAACATCTCGGTGTTTTCGTAGATTTCCTTGCGGGTTTGCAGATACAGCAGCGCGATCAGGGCAATGCTTGCAATGGCCACGTTGAGCCAGCCGTTGACGCGCAACGTCCGTCCCCGTGCCTGAGTCAGCAGCTCTGTAACGGCATGTCCCATCAGCAAGGCCAGGGGCATCAGGCAAGGCATGATGTAGGTCGGCAATTTGCCGCTGCTCGCGCTGAACACGGCCAGGGGCAGCAGCAGCCAGAGCAGGAGAAAACCAAAGACAGGGCGCTGTTTGTTCTTCCAGGCCTGGACGAATGTGGTCGGCAGCAAGGCGGCCCACGGCAGGCTCGACACGACCATCATCGGCAGGTAGAACCACCATGGTCGTGCGTGCTGTGCGTTATCGGCGGCGAAGCGACGCACGTGCTCGTTCCAGAAGAAAAAGTTCCAGAAGTCAGGTTCGCGATGGTGGATGGCAAGTACCCATGGCAGGCATACAGCGACCGCCACGACCACGGCCAACGGCCCGTAACGCAACAGTTGGCCCAGCCGGCGTTGCCAGAGCATGTAGGGCACGGCGATCAACGCCGGCAGCAGCCAGGCGAGAAACCCTTTGGTCATGAACCCCATGCCGCAGGCAACGCCGAGTACCACCCAGGCCGCGACCCGACCGCGAGTGGTCTGGCTGTCGATGGCATACCACAGTGACACCAGGCTCAAGTTGACCCAGAAAGAGAACTGCGGATCGAGGTTGGCGTAGCCGGCCTGTCCGGCGATCAGCCCGAAGCTCATGTACAGCAAGGCGCCGGCGAAGCTCTTGCGCGGATCATTCCAGAGGCGGCGGCCTATCAGGTAAGCCAGCCAGACACTCAGGCCGGTGCTCAGCGCCGAAGCGATACGGACCCCGAACAGGTTTTCGCCGAACACCGCCTGGCCGATGGCAATCATCCAGTAGCCGGCGATGGGTTTTTCAAAATAACGCATGCCCATGAAGTGCGGCGACACCCAATTGCCGCTCAGCAACATCTCCTGGCTGATCTGCGCATAGCGGGTTTCGTCCGGAATCCACATGCCATGCCCCATCAGCGGCAACAGGTAGAACGCCACGAACGCGAGCACCAGCGTCAGCACGACAAAGCGCTGGGTGAGGGGAGCCGCCATGAGTTGAGGGCGGCTTGGATGGTCGATGGATTGGGGTAACGGTTGGTTCGGCGTCATCACTCGTCCTTGGCGTTGAGGCGTTTGATTGTCAGTTGGTGTAGGCATCGGGTTCTACTTGTCGATACGCAATGTTTCACGGCATTGAAATGCCATGAAGGTTGAAAAGGTCAGTTGGCGTGATGGTAATGACCATCAGGTATCGGTCAGTCTCTTTTTACCAACATCGAGCTCCAGTCATCGGCATTCACAATGCCCAGTGGTTGAAGTTGCCCGTCGGCGCCAAATACAACGAACAAGGCACTGCCATATTCACTGGTTTTGGCATGCTCAAAGCCGGTTTGGGCTTCGAAGTCGCTGATGCAGTTGCTGTGGGTCACCAGTACCAGGTTGTGTCCCATGCGCTTGTGTGCAACGACATCGCGGCTCATGCTGCTGCCGCAACTGGCCAGCCAATCCTGGGTCTGCGCGTCTTTCCCGAACATGGAATGGGCGGTTTGCACCGTTCGGGTCATGGGGCTGCTGAACACTTCGGTCTGAGCCATCCCCAGCTGCTGCAGACCTTGCCCTACCAGGGCAGCAGCGTCGCTACCCGCGCGGGTAATCCCGTCGGCAGGGCCCAGGCAAGGGTTGCTGGAACGGTCACAGCGTTCGGCATGGCGAACCAATACGACCACATCACCATCGGCCCAATGTTGCAAAAACCGGCCTCTGACTTGCGGGTCCGCATTCACCAGATGCACCGGGGAATCCGGCCACAGGACAAACCCGGTCACCACTGCCGCAACCAGCAAGGTCCCGACGCCTGCCAGCAGTGATTTCAACAGTCGCGGTCGCCGGGGGACAGTCGGCGACCGTTGGTGCGATGAAGGACTGTTCAAGTGTTCTTCCTGTCGTGACGCATTCCTGGTTTCAACAAGCAGCCTGGATCCCGGCCCTGAAACTAGTAGCGGTGCTGTAGTTTCAGGGCAAGCTAAATGCAGGCAGGTATCAGTAGAGTGAAAGAGATGTGAAAAAAATGCAGCGGTGTACTGATGGGCAACTAACTTAGTTGTTAGAAATTACTCTCTATCACTTTTATTGTTAGCAGTTGTTACGCCGGCAGCGATCGAGCCGCTGCCGGGCAGGTGCCAATCAATACAGAAGGGATCAGTTTGCGGGGCAGCCTGGACGGGTTCCGCTGGCCGCCTGGCTGATCTGCGCAGCAAGGCGTTTGACATTGTTTTGTTGCGCCGCCACCAGTTCATCAATGCTGGAGCCGGAAGGTGTTTGCAAGATGTTGCGGCAGGTCAGGGTCGACTTGTCACCCTCGGTATTGCGCAGGCGCCATTGTGCGTCGATCAGCGCGTATTGGCCGGGCACCGAATCAAATCGCTGCACTTCGATGCGTACGGATAATTTGCGCCGCGGATTGTCGTTGATCAGTTGATCGACCAGGGCACTGCGCAGCTCATCCACCAGACTGGCCGCCCACCACTGGGTTTCAAGAATCGCCAGGCCGCTGTTGCCCTCTCGAATGACAATTTGTGGCCGATCGACCTGAGGCGGCACAGTGATGCCTTCTATCTGAATCTCTGCTGCGGACCTCGATCCGGTATTGAGTTGAGCCGGGGTCAGGGTATGGAACTGGATCGGGTCACTGCGGCAGGCAGCGAGCAGCAACAATGCGGTGACCAGAGTGAATTTGGGCGAAAAAGCCATGGGTGTTGCTCCTGTGGTCATTTGCTCGGTGGCCCTTTGAGATCCATTGGCGCGGCGTTGTCGGGACGGCCGCGAATCAGCGATTCCGGATGCCGGCCCAGGTAGTCCGCCAGATCACGCAAGGCACGTGAGGTGCGCCCCAGCTCGTCCAGCGTCTGGCCGAGTTTTTCCCGTTGCGGCGAATCGTCGGCCAGCGTCGAACCGGCCGATTGCAGGGTCGAGTCGGCTGTTTTCAGGGTCTTGCTGACATCCACCAGGGTGTTTTGCACGCTTGGCAGGGTCTTGCCGTTGAATTGGCTCAGGCTTTTGCGCAGTTCCACCAGATTGCTGTCCAGATTGCCGGCAATTTGTTCAACCGGCAGTTTGGCGAACCTGTCGACCATCGCTTCGAGTTTTTCCTGCAATTGTTCCAGGCTGCCCGGCACGGTCGGAATCATGACCGGGCGCGCGCTGGCATCGAACTTGACCTTGTCGGCTTTCGGAAAGAAGTCCAGGGCGATATACAACTGGCCAGTCAACAGATTGCCGGTGCGGGCCTGGGCGCGCAGCCCGTTCTCGATGAAGGTGCCGATCAAACGTATGCCGCCGGCTTCGTCACTGGGATCATGATTGAACACCTTGAGCATCTTGCCGTAGGCCTGGCCCAGTCGCTGCGGGTAGATCACGATGCCGACATTGATCGGAAACGAGCGCTTTTTCTCGTCGTAATCCAGGTTGATCGCCACCACTTTGCCGATTTCCATGCCCAGGAACTCCACCGGGGCATCGACCTTGAGTCCACGCAGTGCCTGATCGAAACGCAAGGCCAGGAACTGCGCCTTGCCGTTGGGCGGGGCGAGGGCGGTTTGCTGGTCGTCGAACAGTTCGTAGGCATATTCCTCGGGCGCCGGTTTGTCGTTGGGGCTGTAGGCCGGTGCACGGAACGTGATGCCACCCACCAGCAGCGAAGACAAGGACTCGGTCTTGACCGCAAAACCGTTGGCACCGACGTTCACGTCAACCCCGCTGGCATTCCAGAATCGGGTGTTCTCGGTCACGTACTGGTCATTGGGGGCGTGGATGAACACGTCGATGTTGACGCCTTCGCCGTTGGGGTCCAGCGCGTAGGCCACGACCTGGCCAACCGGAATCTTGCGGTAGTAGACCGGCGAGCCGATATCCAGCGACCCCAGGTCCTGGCTACGCAGGGTGAAGCGTTTGCCGGGTTCGCCATAGGTAATCGGAGGCGGGTTTTCCAGGCCCTTGAAGTTCTTTGCCCGTCCATTGGCCTGGCCGATATCGGCGCCAATGTAGTCCCCGGACAGCAGGGTATCGATCCCCGACACGCCGCCGGCGCCGATGCGTGGTCGCACGACCCAGAACTGCGAGTCTTCGCGGGTGAAGCCTTCGGCCTGTTTCGACAGTTTGACCGTCGCGTTGACACTTTTCTGATCACCGCTCAATTCCACATCCGTGACGTGACCGATGACCACGTTGCGGTACCTGACCTCGGTCTTGTTAGCGGTCAGGCCGTCGCCGGTCTTGAAGGTGAGGGTGATGGTCGGCCCTTCCTGAAGAATGCTGTGCACCACCAGGGAAATACCTACCAGCACCGCGACGATCGGCACGATCCACACCAGCGATACGCTGAAACGCCGGGTCTTGATGGGCGCCTGGCCAGGGGCTTGTGGCCCGTCAGTGGCTTGTGACTTCATCCTTGACCTCCTCATTGTTTGGATTCTGGCCCGTTTTGTCCCAAATCAGACGCGGGTCGAAACTCATCGCCGACAGCATGGTGAACACCACCACCAGGCCAAAGAACAGAATGCCCGGACGTGGCTCGATGTCGGCCAGGGCCTGGAATTTCACCAACGAGGCCACCAGGGCGACGACTATCACATCGAGCATGGACCAGTAACCGATGACCTCGACGAAGCGGTACAGCTTCGAGCGCTCCCTGAGGGCCCATTGGCTGTCGCGTTGCACCGAGATCAGCAACAGGCCCAGAGCGACGAACTTGATGCCCGGCACGGCGATGCTGGCGATGAAAATGATCAGGGCGATGTCCCAGGCACCCGCTTCCCAGAACTCCAGCACACCGCTGATGATGGTGCTGTCGGCGCCATCGCCGAGCATCTGTGTATTCATGACCGGCAACAGATTGGCCGGTATGTAGAACACCAGGGCCGTGAGCATGTAGGCCCAGGTCCGGGTCAATGACTGGGTCTTGCGCCGGTGCAGCGGTGCACCGCAGCGCTCGCATTCGTGGGGATCATGGGTCATGTCGCAGGCCAGCCCGCAGCTGTGGCACAGGCACAGGTTCAGGTCGCGGGCAACCGGCGGGCTGGTCATAGGGTGTCCCAGAGGTCGCGAATGTCGCGGCCGGCGACTCGGATCATCATCAGGCTCAGAATCGCCAGCGCGAACAGGCCGATGCCGGGCAACACGTCCAGCAGGCCGGCGAGCTTGATCACCGCCACCATTGCCCCCAGCAGGCAGACCTCCAGCATGCTCCAGGGCCTCAGGGATTCGAGCCAGCGCATGCAGAACCGAAAGCCCGGTGCGCGCCGGTGGACGAGGGCGAAGCTCAGGACCCAGATCAGCAGCACCAGTTGGAAAATCGGCGCAATGACCATGGCGACCGCCGCCACCAGCGCGATGAAGGTGATCGAGCCCAGACTCAGGGCCATCACCGAGTCCCACAATGTCGCGCTGTTTTTCAGGCCTTTGAGGCTGATGCTCATGACCGGATAGAAGTTGGCGAACAGCCATAGCGTCAATGCGGTGAAGGTCAATGCCAGGCGCTGCTCCACGGTCAATCCGTTATAGCGCTGGAGAACCCCGCCGCAACGAACGCACAGCGTTTTCTGATGCTTGGCGAGCGTGGTTTTTTCGTACACGCAGTCGCAGTGCTCGCAGATGATCAGGTGGTCACTCGTCGCCATGGGCCAGGCTCGACAGAAATCGGAAATGGATGAGCACCCCATCAATATAGAAGTGACTTGCAATTGAGCAAATCGAAAGGCGGATCGTGCGGTTGTGGAGACGCCGACTTGCGTCGTGCGATGCCTGTAGGAGCGAGCGGGCGGCGATCCGACTTGCCCGCGAAGGCGGCCTCGCGTCATGCGCTGATTTTGAAAACGCCTTCGCCTGTAGGAGCGAGGCTTGCCCGCGAAGGGGGCCTTACGTCATGCGTTGATTTCGAATATGCCTTCGCCGGCAAGCCTGGCTCCTACAGCGAAGGCGGCCTCACGGCATGCGACGAATTCGAAAACGCCTTCGCCTGTAGGAGCGAGGCTCGCCCGCGAAAGCGGCCGGGCATCATGTGGCGTTTTCGAGAACGCGTTCGCCGGCAAGCCTGGCTCCTACAGCGAAGGCGACCTGGCGTCATGCGGCGCATTTGAAAACGCGTTCGCCGGCAAGCCTGGCTCCTACAGCGAAGGCGACCTGGCGTCATGCGGCGCATTTGAAAACGCTTTCGCCGGCAAGCCTGGCTCCTACAGCGAAGGCGGCCTCACGTCATGCGACGAATTCGAAAACGCCTTCGCCTGTAGGAGCGAGGCTTGCCCGCGAAGGCGGCCGGGCGTCATGTGGCGTTTTCGAGAACGCTTCGCCGGCAAGCCTGGCTCCTACAGCGAGAACGGCCTTACGTCTTGCGCTGAATTCGAAACGCCTTCTCCGGCATGCCTGCCTCCCGCAGGTACGCCGTGTTCAGCCAAGCACTTCGCGCATCCGGTACCAGAGCATGCCCAGTGCCAGCAAGGGCGAGCGCAGTACGCGGCCGCCGGGGAAGGTCATGTGGGGCACGGCGCTGAAGACATCGAAGCCCTGGCTATGCCCGGCCTGGATCGCTTCACCCAGCAATTTCGCGCACCAGTGCGTCACGTTCAGGCCATGGCCGGAGTAGCCCTGGGCATAAAACACGTTGCGGTGCTGACTCAGGCGCCCGACCTGCGGGAAGCGGTTGGCGGTGATGCCGATCTTGCCGCCCCATTGATAATCGATGCGCACATTGGCCAGTTGCGGGAATACCTTGAGCATTTGCGGGCGCATGTACGCGCTGATATCCCGTGGATCGCGCCCGGAGTAATGGCACGCGCCACCGAACAGCAAGCACCGGTCAGCCGAGAGTCGGTAGTAATCCAGGCCGACTTTCTGGTCGCACAACGCCAGGTTGCGCGGGATCAGTTGCGCGGCAAGCTCCGCCGGCAAGGGCTCTGTGGCGATAATGTAACTGCCCGCAGGCAACACCTTGCCACTGAGCTTCGGCTCCAGTTCCTCAAGATGAGCATTGCAACCCAGTACCAGGCTGCCGGCGCGTACCGTGCCAGCTGCGCAGCGCACCTTGACGGTGCCGCCATGGATCACCTCCAGCACCGGGCTTTGCTCGAAAATCCGTACACCCAGGGACTTCGCCAGCCGCGCTTCGCCCAGTACCAGGTTCAACGGGTGCAAGTGGCCCGACCCCATGTCCACCAGACCGCCGGCGTAAACATCGGAGTTAACCACCTGCTCACGGATCTGCCCCGGTTCCACCAGACGGGTTTCGTGGGCGTAAGCCGACTCCTTGAGGTGCGCGTATTCGGCTTTCAGTCCGGCGAACTGCGCCTGGGTGTTGGCCAACTCGCAAAAACCCCAGCGCAGGTCGCAATCGATGTCGTGTTCGCGGATACGTCGGCCCACCAGTTCCACCGACTCGATGCCGGCGCGTTCCAGATAGCGCACGCCCTCGGCACCGACATGTCGGGCGAAACCGCTGATGTCATGGCCGATGCCACGAATCAATTGACCGCCGTTGCGCCCGCTGGCACCCCAGCCAATCCGCCGGGCCTCCAGCAGGATCACCGATAGCCCGCGCTGGGCCAGCTCGATGGCGGTATTGACGCCGGTAAAACCGCCACCGATCACGCAGACATCGGCCACCAGATCCTCGGCCAGCGCAGGGAAGGGCGCCATGCCATGGGCTGAAGCGGCGTAATAGGAGTGAGTATGTTCCTGGGTGTACTGATTCATTGGTTGGACTTCACTTTGCTCCAGGAACGGGTCATCAGCCGCATGATCGACTGCGGTGGCGTGGTGGAGATGTACAGCTTGTCGAGGACGGCCTGGGGCGGGTAAACCTCGGGATTGTCGACCAGCTCGGCGTCCATGTACTGCTTGGCGCCGGGGTTGGGGTTGGCGTAGCCGACCGAGGCGCTGACCTTGGCGATGACCTGTGGGTCGAGCAGGTAGTTGATGAATGCATGGGCTTCTTTCGCGTTGGCGGCATCGGAGGGAACCGCCAGCAGGTCAAACCACAGGTTGCTGCCTTCCTTGGGGATGGCATAAGCGATGTTCACATTGTTCTTGGCTTCCTTGGCCCGGTTGGCGGCCTGGAAAACATCGCCCGAGTATCCGAACGCCACGCAGATATCGCCGTTGGCCAGGTCCGAGACGTATTTGGAGGAGTGGAAGTAGGTCACGTAAGGCCGGATTTCCAACAGCTTGGCTTCGGCCTTTTTGTAGTCTTCAGGGTTTTCGCTTCGGGGATCCATGCCCATGTAGTTGAGCACCGCCGGGAACACTTCATCGGCCGAATCCATCATCGACACGCCGCACTGGCTGAGTTTCTTGATGTTTTCAGGCTCGAACAATACCGCCCAGGAGTCGATGTGATCGATGCCCAGCACCTGCTTGACCTTGTCGACGTTGTAACCGATGCCGTTGGTGCCCCACAGGTACGGCACCGAGTGTGCGTTGCCCGGATCGTTCTTTTCGAGCAGGGCCAGCAGTTTCGGGTCCAGGTTCTTGAAGTTCGGCAACTGTTCACGGTCCAGCTTGAGGAATGCACCGGCCTTCACCTGACGGGCCAGGAAGTGGTTGGAAGGCACCACCACGTCATAACCGGTGCGTCCGGCGAGCAGTTTGCCTTCCAGGGTTTCGTTGGAGTCGAAAACGTCGTAGATCACCTTGATGCCGGTTTTGGCCTGGAAGTCGGCGAGGGTGGTTTCGCCGATGTAGTCGGTCCAGTTGTAGACGCTCACGGTGGGTTGGGCCTGGGCAACGGCGCTGAACAGGACGGTCAGTGCGACCGGGACCATGGATTTCAACAGACGCATATCGACACCTTCTTGGATGTTGATCGCTCCCGTGCAGAGAGTGGGAGCGATCAGTAATTGTTGTAATTTTTTGGGTGATTCTCTGGTGTTCTGGCGATCGCTATCGCGAGCAGGCTCGCTCCCACAGGGGACGCATTTCAAATGTGGGAGCGAGCCTGCTCGCGATGGGTTTTCAGACGCTGAGGAGCAAAAATTCGCGCTCCCAGGAACTGATCACGCGCTTGAAGTTCTCGTGCTCGGCGCGTTTGACGGCGACGTAGCCGCGCACGAACTTGCTGCCCAGGTAGTTGCCAATGGCCTGGCACTCTTCCATCTGCGTCAGGGCGTCTTCGATGGTGATCGGCAGGCGCAGGTTACGGCGTTCATAGGCTCGACCTTCCACGGCCGCGCTCGGCTCGATGCCTTCGACCATGCCGATGTAGCCGCACAACAGGCTGGCGGCGATGGCCAGGTAAGGGTTGGCGTCGGCACCCGGCAAACGGTTTTCCACGCGCATCGCTTCCGGGCCTGAGGTTGGCACGCGCAGGCCGACGGTGCGGTTTTCTTCACCCCACTCGACATTGACCGGTGCCGAGGTATCCGGCAGGAAGCGACGGAAAGAGTTGACGTTGGGCGCGAACATCGGCAGCACTTTGGGGATGTACTTCTGCAGGCCGCCGATGTGCTGGCGGAACAGGTCGCTCATTTGCCCGTTGGCGTCGGCGAAGATCGGCTTGCCGGTGGCGATGTCCACCACACTCTGGTGGATATGCATGGCGCTGCCGGGCTCATCGCCAATCGGCTTGGCCATGAAGGTCGCGGTGACATTGTGCTTGAGGGCGGCTTCGCGCAGGGTGCGCTTGAACACGGTGATCTGGTCGGCCAGGTCAAGCGCGTCGCCATGACGGAAGTTGATTTCCATCTGCGCCGGGCCGTCTTCGTGGATCAGCGTATCGAGGTCCAGGCCTTGCAGTTCGCACCAGTCATAGACGTCTTCGAACAGCGGATCGAATTCGTTGGCCGCATCGATGGAAAACGACTGGCGACCGCTTTCGGCGCGGCCGGAGCGGCCCAACGGTGCCTTGAGCGGCAAGTCCGGGTCTTCGCAGTACCTGTTCGGCCAGGGCAAACGACACCACGACAGATTCCTGAGAAGCCACCGACGTACCGATCACGTCGTACAGCCAATCGGCAAGTTTCGCTTT